>JANHAK010000091.1 GCA_024464195.1 Methanomassiliicoccales archaeon
GGAGGATTCATTCAACTTTGGGCGCCAAATCGATACTATGTCCAGCAATGGGTAGCATATGAGAATGGCGCGATAATTGTTAAACAGGTGGATGGTCAAGTTGTTAGAGCGTTTCCTGGGATTCTTTTGCAGAAGATAGAGAATAAAGTCAATATTGTGATCACCCAGATTGATATGCTGGGATCGAACGTCACAATTGGAGGAACCGGGGCAATCGGAGTCAATATCAATCTCATTTATTTTGAGTCCCAGAATTTCACTGTAGGCTATGGTGATGATCATGGTGTCAACATCACGATGGTCACCCAATATGGAAAAGCGTGGGAACAGTATCTTGGTGATATATGCTCGAAATCCGGTCTTACTGTTGGTGTTGACTACAGACTCAATAAAGTAAACATAGGCGAAGACTTGTATTATATTAAATTCCAGTTGATGAATGTCGGGTCGCTGATTTATGACCGAGCATACCTGCAGATTTCGATCCAGGTGTGAGGCATAATGGTGGCAATAATGCAAAAAAATGGTGTTGAAAAAACAAACTCATCTGATGTGGTTGTCGAAAGCGAAATTTCAGATCTAACTTTTGTGTCAGAAATCCACGGAGGAGTCAAATTAAGGGAAAAAGTGAGAGATTCTTATCTGAAATTCCTCAGGACTGTTTCCCCAAAGAGAGCATCTCGTGTCCGACTGCCTGCAGGAGAAATTGCCCAACGGATTGAGTGGTCCAGAGGAATGGGATCGATTATTACCGAAATACCTCCGGTTGTTGACCCCAATATTGAAACCGTCGAAATCTATCCTGTCGTTGAACCTTACTGCTACGTCAGAGTCACTTTTGACAAGAGGACAAATGAATATCTTATTGAAGCGATTGAGCCAAAACTGAGTGAGAAAGAAGTAAAATTGCTGGATCTCATCAAGGACACTCTTGGAAGGACACTGGGGTATGAATGGGATAAGTTCACTACCCTGGATAAGGAAGAATATCTGTTGGAAAGTGTCGAATCATACATCAATAGCAGAGGCATAAAAATTGATCCGATCTCTAGAAAGAAGATTGGTTACTACATCACAAGAGATTTCGTTGGCTACGGGCCTATTGACCCTTTTATCAGGGATGAAAACGTCGAAGATATCTCTTGCGATGGTGTCGGTATCCCGATCTTTTTGTTCCATAGAAAATACGAAAGTATCAAGACGACTTTGAGATTCGATAACGAAGAGCTATTGAACTCATATGTTGTTGGACTAGGACAAAGATGCGGCAAACAGATTTCAGTTTCCACACCAATTCTTGATGGTACCACCCCCGAAGGACACCGGGTTCAGGCGACATATGCAAGAGAGGTTACGACAAGAGGTTCAACATTCACAATTCGTAGATTCAAGGAGAAGCCATTTACACCAGTAGAATTGATCAAGTATGGAACAGCGAGTCCGGAAATGGTAGCATATTTCTGGCTTGGTGTCGAAAATGGTGAATCAGCAATTATAGCTGGAGGTACCGCAAGCGGTAAGACGTCAACTCTAAACGCAATCGCCCTTTTTATTCCCCCAGGCGCAAAGATCGTTACAATGGAAGACACAAGAGAAATCAATCTACCCCACGATAACTGGGTTCCTGGCACAACAAGAAGTGGTGTCGGGGAGCGGGGACCCGATGGCAAAGCGCCTGGCGAGATCGATATGTATGATCTTGTGAGAGCTTCACTTAGACAGCGACCAAACTACATTATTGTTGGTGAGGTGAGAGGAAAGGAGACATACATCATGTTCCAGGCCATGGCAACTGGCCACACGACGTATTCGACAATGCATGCCGATTCGGTAAAATCAATGGTCAACAGACTTGAAAACCCCCCGATCAACTGCCCAAGAATTCTACTGACAGCTCTTAGGAATGTGATCATTCAAACGCATGCGAGGGTCGGAACAGACCTCGTGAGAAGAATCAAACAGGTTATCGAGATCGTTGGATTCGAGCCAGAAACAAACGAACTCATCACCAATACTGTTTATGAATGGGATCAGGCAACGGACAAATTCGTTTTCAAAGGACACAGCTTTCTCTTTGATAAAATCATGGAAATGAAGAACCTCACGCATGAAGAAATGGCTGAGGAGTTCAATCGCAGGGTCGATATCATCAAATACATGGCCGTGAAAGATATCACAGATCACCGAAAAATCTGGTCGCTGATTAATGCATATTACAAAGACCCACAAACAACTATCAAAAGGGTTAGAAGAGAATTGGCTGAGGGGGGTGCGGTAACTGGCGCCTGAAGTCTCTGATATTTTCGCACGACTCGAGTCAATGAGAAAGTTCTATCTCAAAACTAAAAGAACGGAAGAGGAGGAAGAAATTAAGGGACCCCATATGGTGAGATTGCCTAAGGGCGCTATTCCCGAGTACGTTAAGCTTACCAAATACCAGCAATTTTGCTGGCGCACCTTGGGTGCGTTTGTCAGGTTGAGAGCAAAACCGAATCCAAAACTCGAGCAGGCCCTTCTGCAAGCGCATATGAAGATGCGCCCAGAGGAATACACAGCGTATGTATGGATGACAACCATCCTAATAGGCATCGCATCTGCCGCGATATCAATTCTGTTTGGCGGACTAATACTCAGTTTCCTGCATCTTGATGCGGCGTTTGTTCTTCTCATCTCCATCTTAATGATCGCAATTCCTCCACTTTTGACTTATGTGATCCTCATTTCTCAGCCAGCATCTATTGCAAAAAGGAGAGCGAGAGATATCGACAAGAGAATCGGACCAGCCATGAGTTTTATATCTGCAATGGCCTCGGCTGATGTCAATGTTGATGTCATCTTCAAAGAATTATCGAGACAGCCGATATATGGTGAAATCAGGAATGAAGCGGAATGGATCACGAGGGATACCGAACTGCTTGGAACGGATATACTAACAGCGATTAGCAATGCAGCGCAACGAACGCCGTCGAGAAAGTTTCAAGAGTTTTTACAGGGCGTTGTTACGACTTCGACCTCTGGTGGTCAGCTGAAGCCATACTTCCTGCAGAAAGCCGAGCAATTTGAAAAGGAAGCGAAGCTTGATATGAGATCAATGCTAGAGACTCTTGGTCTAATGGCGGAGTCGTTTGTAACGGTTGTCGTCGCCTTCCCGCTTTTCCTTGTCGTCATTATGGCGATCATGGCGATAGTCCCAGGCGGAGGTGGTGGATCCGAGTCGACGCTTATGCTTCTTTACGCAGTCGTCGGTCTTATGATCCCGATTTCCCAGTTTGGATTCATTTTCTATATATGGAATATGACGAAGGAGGCAAGTATTTGAGGAGGGGGATCCAATGAATGATAAGAAAAAGGCGAAAGACGTCATTGATATTAAGCAGCTGACCGTGAAAAAGAGGGATTTATCCAAGACGATCCTTGTCATCGGTGCTGTTTTCATGGTGATTTTCTTCTTCATTGGCTTCCTAGATGCGATCGGTGGACTCAAAACGGGATTAGAATGGATTGATTTCGTTGCAATTGGATTAATGGCAATCACGGGTCCATACGGATTTTATGTAAGCTATAGACATAAACAAATCAAAGACATCGAGTCAAGACTCCCAGACTTTCTCAGAGATGTTGCAGAAGCCGGTCGTTTTGGAATGACACTCGCAGAAGCTATAAAGGCGGCGTCCGGTGGTCGATACGGAAAACTTACGCCAGAAATTAGAAGAATGGCAGCACAGATTGAATGGGGAGTGCCTGCGGCAGATGCAATGAGATTGTTTGCTGAAAGGGTTAATACACCGCTCGTTAACAGAATGATGTCTATCATCATCAAAGCAAATGACGCGGGTGGGAGCGTTGCTGATGTCCTTACAATGGTTGCCCACGATGCCAGAGAAACTATGTTAAATGAAAACGAGCGAAAAATTGCGATGTCAACATACATGGTTGTGACCTATATCGCCTTTGCAGTCTTTATCGCAACGATCTTTATCCTCAATTCAACATTTCTCCCGAAAATGGCGGAAGCCGGCCGACAAGTTGCCGAGGGGGCTGAGCAAGCTGGTATTACCAATATGCCAGCAACGATCAAAGCTGATGTGATACCGCAGATCCAACTCATTTTTGTCATCGCAGTTGTCATCCATGCCTTTGGTGATGGAATTCTCGCCGGAGTACTCCAAGATGGCAGAATCGCGAATGGAATGAGGCACAGCTTCATCATGCTGTTAATAGGGTTGATTGGGACAAGATTGGTTTAGGAGGGTAAAAAATGACTGCCGCCGCCGATATGGAGACGCTACCGCCTGAGGAGATGACCGAAGAAATCGAGGAGGGTAAAGAAAAGGGGCGATTCGGACGAATTTCAAGCAGATACCTTTCATTTCTCCTTAGGATTAAAGAGAGACCTCTCAAAGTTCGAATTCCAGTTACTATTTCAAAAGGACCTCTTGATGTGATCACCGAAATTCCGAAGATAACGGATGTTAATGTTGACGAAGTTGAATTAACGAAAATCCTCGATCCCTATTCTTTTGTGAGAATAAAATATGATAACATCGCTGGTGAATATCTCTATGAAGTCATCGAACCGAGTCTTTCTGAAGACGAGAAGAATCTCCTTGACTTTCTTAAGAATTCACTTATATTAACACTCAATCTCACAGATGTGGAGACAGCTAAGGAAAAGGAAGAAATCTTGAGACTTGCAACAGATTCCCTTCTAAAGAATTTCGGAATTTCCCTTCACCCAGTTTCTCGCGAAAGGATCCACTATTATTTGAGAAGGGACTTTATTGGATATGGAGTCATCGACGTTATGATGACAGATCCAAATGTAGAGGACTGTTCCTGTGACGGTGTAGGCATTCCATTGTATATATTCCATCGAAAATATGGATCGATCAAATCGAATATCAGATTTGACAATGAGGCGGAGCTGGATTCTTTTGTTGTCTGGCTCGCTCAGAAATGTGGAAAACACATTTCAGTTGCCGATCCGATTCTTGATGCAACAATTCCAGACGGTTCAAGACTCAACGCTACACTGGGAAAGCATGTGACGAAACGAGGTTCATCGTTTACGATCAGACGATTCAAGGAAAATCCGTTCACGCCAGTCGATCTTCTCAAATTCAAGACGATGAGCACCGAGATGATGGCGTATCTCTGGATTGCAACGGAATATGGTAGTTCAATGCTCGTCTGCGGAGGAACAGCAAGCGGTAAGACGACGACATTGAATGCGATCCTTCTTTTCATTCCTCCGCAGATGAAAATCGTCAGCATCGAGGACACAAGAGAACTCAATTTGCCGCATGAGAACTGGATCCCTGCACTTACGAGAGAAGGATTTGGAGGTAAAGGAAGTACTAACAAAGCTGGTACAATTGACATGTTCGAGTTGCTTACCGCGGCCCTGAGACAGAGACCGCAGTATCTAATGGTAGGCGAAGTGAGAGGAAAGGAAGCTTATGTGGTTTTCCAGGCAATGGCCACTGGTAAGACTGCTTACTCAACTTTCCACGCTGAAGACGTCCAGGCGATGGTTCATAGGATGGAAAATGATCCGATCAACCTACCGCGTGCGCTTTTGACTGCGCTTGATATTGTGTTGCTCCAGGCGCAGGTGAAAGTAGGTACGAAAATGACAAGGCGTGTTAAATCACTCACGGAGATCGTCGGTATGGATCCTGAAACAGGAGAACTCATCACCAATACAGTTCACAGTTGGAACCCCGCCGATGATACTTTCAGTTTCAGTGGTCATTCTTACGTGTTCGAAAAAGTGCGAACAATTCGAAACT
>JANHAK010000092.1 GCA_024464195.1 Methanomassiliicoccales archaeon
GGTGCGATTTTTGTTGGTTCAGAATCGCATCCGTATGCTGTTAAGCCAACAGGTACGGTTGTGGCGGAAGCGATCGAAGCCTCGCCTGGGCTGACTGCGGCGGACTATGAGTTCGCATGCAAAGCGGGAACTGCCGCAATACAGACATGCATGGGAATGGTCGGAGCTGGTATGATCAAATACGGTGTCGCGATAGGAGTAGACACATCACAAGGTGCACCGGGCGATGCGCTTGAATACGCTGCGTCTGCTGGTGGCGCCGCTTTCCTCATCGGTGCGAAGAAAATCATCGCAAAGATCAACCGAACCTATTCCTACACGACCGACACACCTGATTTTTGGAGGCGGGAAGGGCAACCTTATCCCAGCCACGGTGGGCGATTTACCGGTGAACCGGCGTATTTCAAGCACATCATCAATTGCGGTAAGGAACTCATGAATCTCATTGGGTCTAAACCTGAAGACTATGACTATGCGGTTTTTCATCAACCGAATGGAAAATTTCCGGTGAGGGTTGCGAAACAGCTCGGGTTTACAGAGGAGCAAATTGAAACGGGACTGCTGACGCCTTTTATCGGAAATACATACAGCGGCTCTGTACCGCTCGGTATCGCTGCGATTCTCGATGTGGCGAAACCGCACGAACGGATCTTTGCAGTCGCATATGGGTCCGGTGCTGGCAGTGATGCTTTTGATATCACCGTCACACCCGAAATCCAACGGTTCCGCAGGGATGCGGCACCGACGGTCAGGCAACTCGTTGAAAACAAGAAATTCATCGACTATGCAACATACGCAAAATTCAAGGGCAAAATTCGTTTGGCTGGAGGGATGACATGAGGGAAGTTGCGATTATTGGGATCGGTGATACTAAGTTTGGGGAATTGTGGGATTTGTCATTCAGAGAAATAGGAATTCAGGCTGGACTTGCAGCGGTTTATGATGCGAATCTTTCAGGGGACGAAATTGATGCGATTTATGTTGGCAACATGTCTGCTGGTCGTTATATTGAACAAGAACATGTTGGTGCGTTAATTGCCGATTATGCTGGTATGACAAGTAATCATATTCCAGCAACAAGGGTCGAAGCGGCGGGTGCGTCGGGAGGGCTTGCCCTTCGACAGGGATATCTTGCCGTTGCATCAGGTCTTCATGATATTGTGGTGGTCGGTGGTGCAGAGAAAATGACGGACGTCGGGGATCTCAAAGCGATCGACATCCAGTCATCAGCAGCCGACCAGCAGTGGGAGTGCGCATTCGGAGCGACTTTCGCTTCACTTCACGCAATGATCGCGCGACGGCATATGCACGAATACGGGACAACGCGGGAACAAATTGCGCATGTTGCAGTCAAGAATCATAAACATGGTTCGCTAAATCCTAAAGCGCAGTTTCAAAAAGAAATCTCTCTTGATACTGTCTTAAGAGCGCCACCGGTTGCTGAACCACTTGGTGTCTTTGACTGCGCGCCGATTTCCGATGGCGGTGCGGCCGTTGTCCTTTGTGCGATGGAAAAGGCGAGAAAGTACACGGACACTCCAATCCGGATCATGGCTTCAGCGCAAGCTTCGGATACATTGGCGTTGCATCACAGATCGGACATCTGCAGTTTCGAAGCAACGAGGGTTGCAGCTGAGAGGGCGTTCAAGCAAGCGGGTATTGAACCTAAGGATGTTGATATCGCGGAAGTTCATGATAATTATACAATCAGCGAAATATTGGCGATCGAAGATCTTGGATTCTTCAAAAAAGGTGAAGGGGGGAAAGCAACGATCGAGGGTGAGACGGCGATTGGCGGAAAAATTGCAATCAACTCCTCTGGTGGGTTGAAGGCAAGAGGTGATCCAATTGGAGCGACTGGTGTTGCTCAAGTTGTTGAGATTGTTGCGCAGTTGAGGGGCGAAGCTGAAAGACGGCAAGTCAGTGGCGCAGAAATCGGATTAGCACATAATGTTGGTGGGACTGGTGCAACAGCGATTGTACATATCTTGGGGGTGGTGTGAGTTGTCGACAGCTCGTTTCTGGCGTGAGAATCCAAGTAGATACAATCTGACGGCAGTTCGATGTGGTGTTTGCAAGAGAATCCTGTTCCCTCCGAGATCGATTTGCCCCATTTGTCGGAGGAAAAGTGTTGGCAAGCTGGAAGAAATGAAATTGCGTGGTGAAGGGGAGATCTATTCTTTTTCGATTGTCTACGAAGCACCTTCACATCTCGACAAAATGAAGCCCTATGTTATCGCGATCGTGCAGATGGATGAAGGTGTAAGAGTCACTGGCCAGATTATCGACTGCGAACCATCGGACGTGAAAATTGGGATGCGTGTGCGAAGCACTCTCAGGAAACTCGGAGAAGACGGCGAATCAGGCATCATCCACTATGGCTACAAGTTCATACCTGTGAAATCGTGACTACCCAAATGGTCAGGATTTGGACTCGCGGGCCTCGATCTCGAAGGTACTTTCAAACTCGCAAGGTTCATCGGAGAGTGCAGGTTTACAGGTAAGTTCAAGCATGATTGGTATCACACCGCTTCTTCTCGGCAGAACCTCGAGATCTAGAGACACCTCTGTCTGGCCTTTCATCCATTCTATTACTAGCGGGCCTTTCACGTCAACATCGCCATGGAATTTTAGTGAGATGTCCCGTGCCATTGCAGTGCCATCATTGCGCAGTTTTATCCTAGCCTTTGTCCATTGATTTGCGATTGGTTCTTCGAGAAAATCGACATCGATTGCAATTTCTGGCATCAGCATTTCGATTTCACTTTCAAGCGACAGAATGGCTTCTTTCAAAGTTTCAATCATGTGATCGATTTTTTCTGGCTCTTCTTTCTCAGCCTTGATTAGAACCTCTTTGTTCTTCTCGATCGGTATCCCCTTGCTGCTAGCTCTCTCGACGAGATGCGCGAGTGTCTCCTTCATTCTTTCAAATTCCCTGTATTTTTCGATTGAAATACCGATGCTCCTTTCAGCCTTCTCCAGCGCTTCGATTGCTTCTCTGTAATTTTCTTGATCAAGCATTTCTTTGGCAGTTGTGATAAAGAACTCGCTCAGTGATATTTCCTTTCCGGCTTTCCTCTCATTGTCAATCCTTTCTCGTAGCCTCGTGACCCTCTCTTCAATTTTATTGAACAAGAGTGATTTGGTCGCCTCAATTTTCTCCTCAATGTTTTCGAGATCCGATGTTTTGAGCTCTCCTGTCTCTATTTGACGAATGTCCGAACCTATTTGGAGAACATCCACTTCAGACGAGAACTGGCTAAGTAATTGGTAAAGGGAATTCAATTCTTTCATTTTTTCTTTCGCCAGCGAATCGAGCTCCGATGTTGCTTTAACAACTGCCCTCTGAGTCAGGAGAGCTGCCTTTTCAAATTCAAGTCCCCGGAGCGCTTCTTCTGCAGATCTAATAATCTCTGAGAGCTCATTGATATCCCGACCATTTTTCTTTAGAAGTTTGATCAGCTTCTCCGTCTTTTGAATTTCGTACATTCTTTTTTCAAAAGATTCGGTGATCGATCGCAGCTCTTCCGAACACCACATCGCAATTGCGAAAGCCTCTGAGAACGCGCCAGCTTTCATTTTTTCATCGGCTTGCGAAAGAAGCTTCTCCACATGGTCGATGTGAAGACCAGATTCCTTGGCCACCTTGGCTCTCTCCTTGACCTCAATAATTGTCTGAGCACTCATTTGTTTCTGCCGTCGAATTCTTTCAATCTCGCTTGAAAGATGATCGATCAACGCTTTGGCCTGTCGGAAACGCCATGTGTCTATCAAATGATCAAATTCATCAATTGATGACTTCGCAGTTTTTAGGTCAATGCCCTCAAGACCTTCTTTCTGGCAGAATTCCTCTATTCGTTTCAATTCATTCTTGATCTTATCCACGGCAAGCTGTGAAGCCTGCTCAGCTGCTTTTCTTGCCATTTCCGACGCAATGATGAACTTTCCAACATTCATGAGCTTCATCGATTGAGTTAGCGAGTTCCGCGCAGCAGCTACATCGATGCCGAGCGATCCAACTTCGTCAATGATTTTCTCGGCAAGTTGAATGTGCTCGCGTGCCCTTCTCTCCAAAGCAACATTCTGATCGATCTCAGCTTTTGCGAGATCGAGAGCCTTGAGAGTATCATTAAATCGGCTTTCCCAAAGCAATTTTTCTGCTTTTTCTACAATCTGTTCGATACTTTTAACTTCTCGACCAGACTTCTTCGCACGCGCGATCTCCGATTTGAGACTCTCAATTCTCAAAGAAATCTCCCTGATCAGGCTTGTCGTCGCGACTCGTTCTGCCTCCCTCGCTGCATTGAGTGCGACAAGATATCGTCCTGCTTTCGCATTTGTCTCTGCATCACCAATCATTTTTTCGACTGGTGATGTCTCGAGGCCGATGCGCTTCATAATAGAAATTAGGTCTTTGATCAGCGGTATTCTGCGTGTCGCAATGAACGGTGCAACGATTTTCTCAGTTTCGGCGTAACAATCATTTAGAATCACTTTTGCCTCATCGTACTTGCCAATCTCAAACAATCTCTTACCCTTTGTCAGTAATGCAATTGCCTCGCTGGTATCTTTGCCTTGTTCCCTTGCCTCCCTCAGTAAACTCGAAATTTCGACGATCTTATCGTAAATCTCCGTATGAAGTGCTATCGTTTTTTCGAGCAATTCTCCCGCTTCTTTGATGATCCTAAACGCCTGGGTGAAATCTTTTGTATTGATTGCCAGTGACGCTTCCTCAGCTAGACGATCAATCTTTGAAACCTCAACACCATTTCGTCGAGCTGATCCGACTGAACGGATCAATTTTGTTAATTCTCTTGTCAATTCGTCAACAACAACTGAACTTCCAAAATCGATGACATCAATCACGAGTTTAAATGATTCCGAGAAATCGCCATTATCACGAAGTCGCTCAGCGCTCTTCAGTTTTTCAGAGAGGGTAATGCTCTCCGCACCGAGACGTCTCGCGAGGTCAAGCAAATCTCTCGCTTCCTGAATCTTAATTGAAAGAGATTCCGCCTCACTTTTTCGAAGAGTCTCAATAACTGCCTGAGCGAGATCGTACGCCTTTTCAAGTTCTCCCTTTTCCAACGCCGCCCTTGCATCCCCTATCATCGACTCTGCAGCGGAAACATCGAGATGGCCAGCTCGATTCTCTAGAAATCTCTGAGCTGATGTGATCATTCCCTTTGCAGCGAGCTTCATTTTTTCATTGATCATTTCGTTACAACGCTTGATCGAGGCAGCCACCTCGATGTATTTTCCATCTTTAACTGTCTTGATGATCCCATCGAGCAAGGCATGTTCCTCGGTGAGATCCGCACCCATTCTCATCGCCGTCGCGGCTTTCAATTCAAGTTCCATGACGGCTCTTGCGAAATACTCTTGAAGGGCTCTATGCGCTTCTTTTTGAGCTGCCCTCAGTTGTTCTGCGGCTGCGGTAAAATTCCGGGCAAGAACGAGTTCTCTAGAATTGTTCATTAGCTCTTTTGCCCTTTTCATATCCACTGGGTAAACACTGCTCATCAAGAGAAGTTGCTTGGTTTTTGCGAGCTCCATTTCCACTTCTCTATGTCCTTCGAGTGCCTTCTCCAAGAACCCATCTGCTTTGTGAACAAAATCGACCGCACTTTCAAATTCTCCGCTCTTAAATGAGCTTTTTGAAGACTCGAGGAGTTTTAACGGTTGGTCAAGATCAACACCCAATCTTTTCGCAAGAACAAGCTTGTTACGTAGTTTCGAAATAAGTCGTACAAGATA
>JANHAK010000093.1 GCA_024464195.1 Methanomassiliicoccales archaeon
CTGATGCTATGGTTGCAATGGATACGAGGAAGCGATCGATTCCAGACAACTTCCATATTAATAAAATAATGACGACCACGGAAATGCTGAGACCAAGAAAGCTGTGAGTCAGAATCCGAAGTTCTCCGATATGCAAGAAATCTGGAAAGATGGAGAAGAAAAAGAGAAATGCAAGAGCTTGAAATAGATTGACAATTCTTTTCGAGGCTACTAGCTCGATGAATGGCAAAATCACAAGAGCTGAAAGAGCCATATGGCCAGGGAGCCACATTTATGACTAGTATCGAAGAAGGACTATTTCTACTCGACCAGTTGCAAAGATGCGAAACCATTATAACGATGCCAAAGCCTAGGTTATTGACTGATTCAGAGTTATTGAACTTATGTCGAAAAAAGGATGCAGGTTATGGTCTCAGGAAGTTTCGTAATATCTAACATTAAGCCGAGGGAAAGCCCCTCATTTTCCGATCAGAATTATCCAATTAGGCCATCATTGATTGCATTGCTCTCTCTCGCTGGTTTTTTAATTGTAGTAGTATCATCCTTCGGAGTTGAATTCGAATGGTTGCCTGAAACTCTACAGTTTGGTCTATTCGAGGCTTTGCCAATATACTATTGGGTTGGAATCGCTTTCATCATTTTTTCCATTGTTCTAAGCTGGAACCTTAGGAATGAGCATCTTTTTCTTTTTATCACGAGTCTCCTCTTTCTCTCATTATGGTGTGCACCTGTCCTTTTTGAACGATATCCCCCAATATGGGACAGCTATTTTCACTTTGTTCCAGTATCACAAATTGCTAAGACAGGAAGCCTAGCGGATTTAGGGATTTATTCATACGCCTACAATTACCCCGGTATATTTGTTGTCACCGCGTCTTATGAAATTTTGGCATCCGTGCCTTCTCTAGTATTCTTAAAGTATTACTCATTTTTTTCAGCTCTTTTGACGCTCTTGGCTCTTTATTTTTTCATTCGGACCTACGTGCCAAGTATCGAATACCGATATGCCTTTCTCATCGCTATTCTTGGTGACGTCTGGCTTCAATTGCATTTTTCACCTCAGTCGATCGGTTTTGCTGTTGGGCTATTCGTTTTTGTCTTTCTTGAAAGGCAAACGGTACGATGGACGCTCATGGCGATCTTTGCTTTTGTGTTCATTGTGATTTCTCATCCAACAACAGTGCTATTTGTGCTTGGCGGAATTCTGATCAGAGAGATTTATTTGAGGATTAAAAAAATCGTTACGAGATCGCGAGGAGAACAAGTGGAAAGAACGTGGCCCTTCCCAGTTTTTTGCCTCGTTTGGCTCTTGTGGCTCTTCACGGGTTCGATCACATATTCTACAATTCTTCTAGATCAAGTCATAAATCGACTGGAGTATTTTATCTATTTACCCATTGCAGCATCGAGCACCGTTTCGATGAGAACAGCTGGAAATATCTTTAGCATCGCGCCTTTGATTCGATTGGCTTTTCTCGCTGTTCTTCTTCTTTTGGCGTTTTTCGTGCTTCTTTTCTACGTGTTTTCAGCGAAAAAAAGACGGTTGAGCATTAAATCAACGATAATCGCACTCCTCGTGATGCCGATTGCCGTAGGTCTTTTTGACATTGTGCTATTCAAGGGACAGTTTTACGATCGCGGTCTCCTTTTTCTTGTTTTGAGCGCATCTATTGTCGTCACGATTTTCCTCATTCGAATTGAAAAGAAGAAAATAGGGTCAGCGATCGGGATATTTTTGATGTTGCTCTCTGCATCATGTGCTGGTACGCTTTATTATCAGGAAGGTCTTTATATTGTCAGCGAAGAATCTTTTGAAGCGTCAGATTACATAAATCAAAATCTTGCCAATGGATCGTTCATTATTGGCGGATTTTTCCCTTCGGATGTGTGGAGCGGTTTGCCGCCCAAGAATTTTTACAACATTTATTTATTCAACGCTTATCCTTTGAAGCTATCGAATTTCACATCGGAGAGGACAGCAGGGGCAATCATCTTCGATCGAACATCTGAATTGTGGTATCGACAATACGGTATGACGTTCATCTATCAGCATTATGTTAATGAAAGTGGGAATTACAACAAAGTATTTGACAATGGCGCGTACTGGGTAATTTATGAAGGTCGGCGAACAGGATGAAAATTGGGCTTGTCAATCTAATCACAAAGACTTCAGATGTGCTTTCCGATCCAAGCCGTTTATTCAGGGCTGATAACCTTAGACCTGCAACTGATGCCGGTATCCAGATTATTGAAATGGGAAAAAGGATTGCCTCAAGGGGACATGAGGTTGATATCTTTGTCGCTGATGTATTTCGTCCTTTAGAGGAAGTTGTTGTCAATGAAAACTTGCAGATTCGCTATCTTCCTACCAGATTGAAATCAGCGATTCCAGCTTCTTTTATGCCTTTTACCCCTTCGCTCGTTAAGCAAATAGCGAAAGAGCATTATGATGCTGTTCAAGCATCAGATTTGTTTCAGATTGCAACAATGCTTTCCTGGCTAGGAGCAAAATCCATCGATGCCAGATTTTTTGTCTGGCAGGAGATAGACATTTTCATGAGGCAACCAGCTGGGATGATCCAATCTCTTTTCTATAAGTTCACTAAAAGAACAATGATTGACCTGGTTTCGGGTATGATACCTCGCTCACTTTCTGCGAAATCGCATCTTATTGCATGTGGATTTCCGCGCGACAAATTAAAGCAGGTTGTGCACTCTGGTGTTGACACGACGATTTTCAAACCTATGGACAAATACCAATGCAGAAAAAAACTTGGGATAGAGGGTGCAGATCTCGTCCTGCTTTCTGTCGCGAGACTCGATTGGATCAAAGGGATCGACAAGCTTATTATGGCGATGGCCAGTGTTGTTAAAGAATTACCAAATGCCATGCTGGTTATCCAGGGAGTGGGTCCTGAGGAACTGAAACTCCGACAACTCATTGCTTCGTTGAATTTGAATAGAAACGTACGATTGATCACTCAATCATTTGAACATACCACAATGCCCATCCTTTACAACGCAGCGGATCTTTTGCTAATTGCGAGCAGAATCGATCTTTTTCCTTTCGTTGCAATTGAATCAATTTCATGTGGAGTGCCAATAGCGTCATCTTTTGGAAGGGGATTGAAAACAGACATTATCGACAAAGGTGCAGGTGTCATGTTGCCAGCCGATTCCGTAAGAATGGGGGAAGAGATCGCAAAAGTTGTATCGGATAGTAACTCTCTTAAAAAAATGGCAAGCATCGGAAGGAAGCTCGCTGAGCGTGAATTCGATTTTGATGTCTCCGTCGAAAGATTCCTGGGTATTTATAAGGAGGCTCGATAATGCAGCCCTATCGTCCCCAGAAGAAGAGAATCGCTTTTGTTCCAGCTGTTTCCTTGCCTATAACCACAAACGAGCGCGTTCCAAAAATGTTTCTTGCTCTTTCTATGTACTACGATGTTTGTCCCATCGCCCCCAGTAAATTTAATCGCATAGTCTATGATCAAGGATTAAACAAATTCTTGAGGTATTTTTTCTTCGTGATTGATGAGTTTTTGCTTTTTTTTGCAACATTGAGAGCATTCAGATCGAATCGTATCGACCTTGTTTTTGCTGAAAATTCATATTTTGCGATGGCATCAGCGTTTGCTGCAAGAATTAGGGGAAAGCCTTCAGTGTGGGACAATCACGGGAATGTCAAATTGTATTCTGAGGCGATGGGGAAATCACGGCTTTTTTCAACAGTAAATATTCTAATGGAAAAGTATCTTCACAGAATCGTTTCAAAAATTTTTATTGTGTCAAAAACCGACTTTGATGAATACGCTCGACTTGGGTTTTCCATGGATAAGTTTGAGATCATTCCGATCTGTGCTGATACCGAAACGATGGATAGAAATGCCACATCAAAGGAAAAAGCAAGAGAAATTCTTGGTGTTCCAAGTGACGCGATAGTCGTCCTATTTTTTGGAACACTCAGTTATGAACCAAATATGGAAGCCGTCAATTTCATTGTCGAAGTTTTGTCGAAAAAAGTAGAAAAAGAATTTCCGTCAGTTGTCTTCTATATTGCTGGCGGAGGTGCAAAACTCGAGAACCTACCAGAAAATGTCAAGCATCTTGGTTTCGTCCCCTTTGATCCAGATCTTTGCTTATGGCTTCAAGCCTCCGACATTTGCATTGCTCCACTCTGGCGTGGGGTCGGAGTTCTCACAAAAGTCGTCGACATGCTTTCAGCTGGAAAGCCAACCATTCTCACACAAATTGCAACGTCAGGAATGCCAGAGCTTGAACATGAAGTGAATTGCCTCGTTGGGAGAGATAAGATCTCGTTCCTGAATGAATTCCTGAGATTACTCGCTGATGATGCGCTCCGGGACAAGATTGGCACCGAAGGTCGAAGACTTATTGACAAGAGGTACTCCTGGAAAGTCGTAGGAGAACAGGTGCATTACATTGTTGATTCATTAATTGCGAAATCACAATAGTAGTAGATTACTTGAAATAATATTGCAATTTCTACATAGGTTGAAAAAGTGCCAAGTATCACGATTGTCGCACCGGGCAAACCATACGATCTCCTCATCGCATGCTTTGTTGTTGTTGCAACATGCGTTCTCTCGGCGGTTGCACCAAGTAATCCAATTAATTGGGTTTTGGCAATCCTCTCAATCTATTTTTTTCCAGGATATGTAATCACATCGATCGTCTTCCCAGGTAATGATTTGCCCATTTCACGTGCTTTTTTTGCAAGTTCTAAGGAAATAAAGATCCAGATGTCCTTCCTCGAAAGACTTGTTATCAGCGTTATTACCAGTCTGATAGTTCTTTCCATCATTGGTACCGTGCTAGCCATGTCTAGTCTACTAGATTGGCAAAGCGTCACGACAGAAATCCTTCTATTAACATTCGTCTGCTCTGCTATAGCCTATCGCGTACGATCAAGAATGTCACCTGAAAAACAAATGAGTATCGTAATCAGATTGAGTCCTTCATACACTAAGTTCACAAAATGGGAGAAAGTCATTCTTGGCTTCATCATTCTAGCGTTTGCAATAGCACTCACAGTGGCTGTAATTGGACCAAATTACGCCCCGTATAAGGATCGAGATGCAATCATGGAGTTGAAAGGCGTTGGAGGTGATCTTAATACATTGCCGCGTTCGGTCAAAGCCGGGAATGAGGCGGCTCTTATGATTGCGGTGACGAATAAGATGAATGTCGAATTGAGTTACAATCTGACGATCGGAATTGATAATCTATCGTCCGTTTCAGCATATGATCGTATCGATTGGAATAATACAACAAGCTTACAGTCTGGTATCGCCTTCTACGATGAGTTCGTTTTGTCCGCTGATCAATGCGAAGAAAAAACGTTTATTTTTTCGATCAATTCGCCTGGAGAATACAAGATTATTTTTCGTTTAATGTATGGTGAAAAAGTTCAGGAGTTGTGGCTATGGGTCACAGTGATGGAATGATTATCGGAAATAGGAGGTTTGATTAATGTTTCCGCCACCTGCTGGTTTATTGGGTACACATCTTGATGTAGCTCTAATTTCCGGTATTTTCACACTCATTTGTCTGTTGTTGATCAGGGAGAGTGTGAAATCGATTGTGATCAACCGTGGGGCAAGAAGAATGATGTCCTCTCTTTTCCTGGTCAGTTTCACGGTGATTTTATTGATCATCATCAAGATAATTACGATTTTGCGTTAGATCTGTGGAATAATGATGACTTCCGATAAAATAT
>JANHAK010000094.1 GCA_024464195.1 Methanomassiliicoccales archaeon
ACGGAGCGTCGCGATTGTATCACCACTTAGCAGAACCCGTCTTAAAGTTGATTTACCATCGGCGAGCTGTGCAAGCACCATCGCTCTGTGCGTATAACTTTTTGAGGGGGAAGATGGTATTGTCCCGTCGACTTTTGATGGTTTAACGAGAAGTCTCATTGCCTATCTCCCTTCTCCTGATTAGCCAGTTCTCCATTATAAATATCAGTCACGATGAACTTCACATCTTCGAATTCGCCAAGAAAGTCATCAACTTGTTCCTCATCGATTAGAATAACAATTGCAGGTCCGGTTCCAGATAAACCTGCAGCCTTGGCTCCTTTACTCAAAGCCCTAATCGCAATGTCCTGATCGACGTTGAGTGCAGCACTATAAGCGAGGCCGTTAAGAGTCATTGCTGTAAAATAATCACCAGTAAGTGCTCGTTCGTATGCGCATTCCACGATATTTTTCATCGATTTGATTCTCTCAAGCGGCAAACGGTTCTTTCTGATTTGAAAATCTGGCACGTGGATCAGAACCTTTAAACCATTTGGCATCAACCCTCTCTTGATGATCGTTTCGTTGCGGTTGTCCGTGATCACAACTCCGCCGAAAAAGGACGCGCAAGCATCGTCGAATGCGCCTGTGATCGAAACTCCCGCTTTTATTGCACACCTAGTGCCGATCTTTATTGCTTCAAGACTTTCGTATTTCGCTTCGATTGCTTTCAATGTTGCCAAAATGACAGCATTGGCCGCGGCACTACTGCTTTTCAATCCTCTGGAAATGGGAATTTCTGATCTTGTTTTCACCCGTGCCCCAAGTTCTTTGTCGGGAGAATAATGGGCGAGCACAGCCTCAACGCAGTTCTTGATCAACGCAGGGTCCTCATGAGTGAATCCCTCAATTTCCGCTTTAATTTCTTTTTCCGGAACAATCTCTACCTCCGCCCAAGTCTTCAGCCCGATGCCGAACGCCGCGCCTTTGCCTGTGGCGATCGCGTTGACGATTGTTGCGGCGCCGTGGGCAAATGCCTCTCCTCTCATGTCAGCGCCTCCTGCGCTGCGGCCATCATGATTTCGTGCGGTGGTGTGACACCTGTCCAAATTTCAAATGCCTTCTCGGCTTGGGCGACGAGCATCCCAAGACCCGATGATATAATGGCGCCACGACGTTCAGCGATCTCGAGGAATTTGGTCTTTGGAGGATTGTAAATCGTATCGAAAACAAATTGACCTTGTGAGAATATTTTTGTGTCTACCAACATCGTATCTGGAAATCCCTTCATACCGAGTGGGGTGCAATTGATAATCACATCGAATTTCCTTTGTTCAATTTCCGCCATATCGAGAAGTTCTATTTCTTTCCTGAAGTCCTTAACGAGCGCCTCCGCTCTTTCCCGTGTTCGGTTGACGACATAAACCTTCGCCCCTTTATCGAGAAGATATGCGCAGCAAGCTCTTGCCGCCCCGCCAGCACCAATGATGAGAACTTCTTTTCCAAAAGGTTCCACACCGTTCTTTTTGAAAGTTATCTCAACACCATAGAGATCGGTGTTGTATCCAACCAATGTGCCATCTTTGTTGAGCACTGTGTTGACCGCTCCCGTTTGTAAAGCACTACTGTCCATTTTATCAACATAGGGAATAATATTCTCCTTGTGCGGAATCGTGACATTGAATCCCCGAATTCCGAGGTCGATGACAAGATTTATGAGATCTTCCAACTCATCCTCCTTTGCTGGGAATGTCAAATATCTCCCAGGAATTTTAAGAGCGCGAAAAACCGCATTATGAAGCAACGGTGAAATGGTGTGTGAAAGAGGGAAACCAGTAATGCCTGTGATCACTGGGTCGTCGCCAAGGAATTTCATTGTATCAATATCGAGTTGACCTGGCGCCGCCTCCTTTCCAGGTTCCACTGCAACATAGGTGAAGGCACATCCTAGTTTGGATGCAAGAATCCTCGTGAGCGCTCCAAGCTCCCCCATCCCAATAATGACAAATTCGTTTCCAGTTTCTTTGAAACCTTCAGCCCCATCGACAATAGAAGAGAGGTCACGAATTGAGTTGACCTGGAATGCGACTTTTGCAATGTCGCTCCTTGCAGCATTCCTGACGAGAAGTTCGATAATCGACGATGCATCTGGTGTACCATTGAAATCATGTGTGGAACAAATGATTTTCGCGTTTCCAACCGCATCCCCAAGTTTCGCCATCAAATTCGAATCAGACTCGATGTCGAGAAGTTCAAACCCTGATCTTGCCGCCTTTATCATGAATTTCAGTTTCTCATCGTCAGTACCTTTGAACTTTCCACCGTGGTGTGCCGATCGCAGTGTCGCGATTTTGGGAATCGTAATTTCTTTGAATACATCAAGTCTTTGCGGCAAAGAATCCATAAGGTCGAACCTAATCTCAATCAAATCTGGTGACTTTGAAAGAATATTCCTGGCGACGACCAGCGCATCTTCCAGGTTTTTTTCGGTAATTGAAACGCAAAGTTTCATCATCTCTCCACAATCGTTTCATTAATGGCATGACCAAAGTGTCTTCCGCCTTCCTCAAGTCTTACCAGTACTTTTTGTCCTTCCCTTAATTCCGCCACTGAAACTGAACCATCTGAGGTGCAAAGCCGTATCGTTTCAGCATTCTGAAGAATCGTCGTATATTTCTTTCCATTTGCATCAATCTCGACGAGAATGAGAGGCCGCCGCTCAATCTTAGCCCTGCCGACGACAACAGTCCTGCAGTTCCCGCTGGTGTCAACTGCGAGTAGTTCATCACCGCTGGAGACCTCGGAAAGATACCTTGTCTTTCCATCGGGGCCGAGAATATACGCATGCACCGCCCCAGCGTTCACTCTGAAAGGTCTCGAAGCGACATATTCGCTTTCAAGGCTCTCCGAGTGGACGAGAAAGAGGCAGGCAGACTGAGAGCCAACGAGCATGCCCTCTCCTACTCTAAGTAGCGAGCACGTATCGACACACACTCTGTCGCCCAGCGACAGTGGTATAATTTTGCTGACAGGTACCGCCGTCAACTTGATGGGTGGCAACTCTTTTGAAATGGCACCATGAAAATCCTTGAGACTTTTCGAAGAATCTGGCTCGATGACAATTCCCGAGACACCGACTTCGAGGGTCTCCGCAAACAATTTTGCCTCCTCTGGTCTTGACGTCGAAGCAAGAAGTTTCGTTTTCGATCTTTGAAACTCTGCAATCAAGTTCTCGAGTGGGATGATTTTCCAGTCAAGAGTCTTGATAACAATAAATTCAATCTTGTTCTTTAGTTCGCTCGCTTTCGTGAGATCATCAGCTTTCTTGATCGTAAGAACTTGCCCGACGAGGGATTCGTCCAGAAATATTTTTTCTCCCCTGAGAGTGAAAGCATCAAACTTGCCGAGCTTCTTAAATTCTTCATCCTCTTCTCTGATCAGAATATCGACAAACCCGCTTTCCAGGGCTGTTGTTACGATCCTTTTTCTCTCATCCCGAGATGATGGTTCTGTTGCGCTAACCCAGACGATTTTTCCTTTCTGGTCTCCATGCATTAGATCACGCCAGTATTTTCATCGCTTCCTCAACACTTGCATCTTCTAGAACGATTTTTGAAATTGCTCTTGTGATGCCGACAACGTCCCTATGCTGGAAGACGTTTCTCCCGATCGAAACCCCTTTTCCTCCAGCTTCAATTGAGTCCTTAACCATTTGAAGGAGTCTCTCGTCTGAATCCATCTTGGGACCCCCTGCAATGACAACCGGCGCGAGTGCACCTTTAACAACTTCCTTGAACGAATCGATATCACCCGTATAATTCGTCTTGATGACATCCGCGCCGAGTTCCGCTGCCACTCTTGCGCAATGCTTTACCAAATCAACATCGAATGAGTCCCTGATATTTTTTCCTCTGGGGTAAATCATCACGAGCAAGGGCATTCCCCATTCGTTGCATTTTCTTGCGACCTCTCCAAAATCTCTTAGCATCTGGGACTCGGCATTCGATCCGAGATTGATGTGAATCGAGACAGCATCAGCACCGAGTTTGATCGCCTCTTCGACGCTCGTGACGATGACCTTCTCATTTGGATCGGTGCCAAGATTTGTACTTGCAGAAAGGTGAACAATTAATCCAATGTCTCGGCCAAATGAGCGGTGACCATATTGAACAATTCCTTTGTGAAGAACGACAGCTGTCGCACCACCTTCCGCAACCATATCAATTGTTTTCTTCATATCAACTAATCCATCGATTGGGCCGAGTGAAATACCATGATCCATTGGTACTATCACTGCCCGTCCTGTTTTCCTATCCATAATTCGTTCCATGCGTATGCTCTTCCCAAGCACGATACCACCTCGGGCGGAGCGTGACAATACTTAGCACGCTTATAATTCTTTCTATCATCCTTACTCAACTAGGTGATCTTGTACGACTTAGTATGTCGCGATCTCTATGCTCTCAGGTATTAAGAATTACCCCCACAATGACTGAAATAACATTTAATTAGCCAAAAAATCTCATTAACCAGGAGGAGAGATAAGTGCGGAATTCTTTGACCGTCCTTTAATTTTCTCAGTTCTTTTCATGCCGAAAGACCAACAGTCTTGAAGAATATCAGTCATGGGAATAAATGGAACGTTGAAACGCCTCGATGCAATAACGAAATAATGTGCCTAGATGTGGATCGACAAACCAGTCGCCTATACTGGAGTTTCACTTGGATACTTAGAGTAGATGTAAAACTGAAGATTGGTCGAATTTGACGAGTCTTACCTTTCGTTTACTCTGGCTTTATAAGCCACCTTTTTAGCAATCGCATCTCCGAATTTTAATGCCAGCGATTTCTTCCCTTATTTTTCACTGTTTTGTAAGAACGATCGTGTTTGGGTCTGAGTCAATCATATTCCCTGAAATTGTGCCGGTCATAATGTCGCTCGTAAACGCGAATCTGATCGTGATAACCCAAGGTGCGGTATCGTCGGAGGTCATAGTCAGGTTGCCGCCTTCAACGGTTCCTGTGAAATGGAAATGGTGGCTTACCAGAGGAATATGATACTCGGTGAGATACTCCCACGATGTGGGTGTGATGTCCATAATGCCACTGACGGAATTACCATCTTGAAGCAGTTGCATGCTGAACTGTCCCCAGACTTTGACCTCTCTGGTGTTTTCGAAGAACGGATCAAGCTCATAATAGATACAATCAAAAGTGCTTTCCCACGTTCCCTCTAGGTTCCTAGCCGGGCTCAAATTCCAGAGATCTGTGCCGTATATATCCAAGAAAATCAAGACCAGCACGACCATACAAACTGCGACAATTACGCCTCCCACGATTTTTGCGGCTTTTGGTGGCTTCTTTGAATTTCCCCGTATATTCTCATCAGCTTTAGACGCCAAGTTATATCTCCGGAATAGGGCTATAAATATGGAGCTATTAATTTTTTTATTGAATTGGTATACTAAAAAGGCCTTCATTCGCTTGCTCATGAGAATCGGGATATCAGCCCTCGTTGGTATGCGCCAATTGCCACTTATTCATTTTATCAATCGATACACCGCATCCTTGATTTGGATACTTTGACAAGAGTTAGATACTTTAATAATCAGTGGTTAGATACTTTAATAATCAGTGGAGCACTGATTTGTTCATCATTAATCACTAAATTGGAAAGCGTTTTCTATTGGAACCACATTGTATCGATTAGATGTGGCGTTCATTGGCAAAATATTTCGGAC
>JANHAK010000002.1 GCA_024464195.1 Methanomassiliicoccales archaeon
CCTTGGTATCGAAAAGATCAATGCAATCGGAATTGATCTGCACCCAGGATACACAACGAGGAAACTCGGCAGGGAACTTTCGGAAACTTGGGGTGCTCAGCTTGTTGAGGTGCAACATCACCACGCTCATGCTGTTTCGCTTCTTGTTGATAGAGGTCTCGATGAAATCATTGCACTGACACTCGACGGAACTGGTTACGGTGCTGATGGAAAATCGTGGGGCGGCGAAGTTCTTTACGCGAATACAGAAGGATACGAACGGGTAGGACACCTCCTGGAAATCCCATTGTTAGGAGGGGAGAAAGCGGTCAGAGATCCGCGCAGATTGGTCTTTGCTCTGTGCGAATTGTCAGGCATTGATGCAGAACTTTTTGATGATGAAAAAGCCACGATTTTCAAAAAGATGATGCGTACCAGTCCGCTGACGACGAGCTTCGGAAGAATACTCGACGCACTCTCCTGTTATTTTGGTATTTGCTGTTCTAGAACATATGAAGGTGAGCCCGCAATGAAACTTGAACGACATCTTGAGGCTGGAAAGAGAGAAATTAAATTCAAACTTGAACGGGAAGGAAACGTAATCAATACGGTTTCACTTTTTAAGCAACTCGTTCATTCATCGGGCAGGAGAGAAGACAAGATTCACAGCTTCGTTTACGCGCTACTCGAGGGGCTTGTCGAGATCGCCGCTGAGGAAGCACATGCGCGGGGGGTCACGGCGATCGGTATAACTGGCGGGGTTTCTTACAACTATACAATCTCGATGATTACAAAAAGACTCGTTGACGAAAAAGGATTGAAATTCGTTTGTCACAACGCAGTCCCAAATGGAGATGGAGGTATCTCGACAGGACAGTGCGTTGTGGCTGCAAGAAAGGCGGTCGTTTGAGACCGACAAAAAGTCTCAGGAAAGTCATTTAAAATCCAATCGAATGACTTGCATGCAATCTGAGCCTATTTTTCAAGGCTTTCTATCTAATAAAATTCAGGCTCTTTCAATATGGCATGGAATCATTTTTCCCATCGAGACGTTGATTCATTGCGAATCATTAGGATCTTCTTGATCATATAATAACAATCTCGCACCAATTGAGATATCATATTTACAAAGAGGATCAACCCTGAAAACGATTGAATTGGAGAGCTGGATTTTGCATTAGATAGCACCCACTTATTACGCGAAGAACAGGTTTTTATGGGAGGATGTGATGAACTTTCTATGTGCATATTATCGGACGGGGAAATACTTGATTTTTTGAAGTCTGGAAAGATCATCATCGAGGGATTTTCTGATAGTTCTTTAACACCTAACGGATACGATCTAAGAGTTTCGGAGATCCTTTTACCTTCTTCGGGACAGGTTTGTCGGCAGAACGTTGCGATCATTCCTCCAGACACGATGTTCTATGCCTCAACGATCGAGGTGATAAAACTTCCCAACGACATCTCTGCACAACTTTGGCTTCGGACATCATGGATTAGGAAAGGAATTATGGCGAGTTTCGGAAAGGTTGACGCAGGATTTCATGGATCCCTCACCTTCACAGGATTCAACGTTTCATCATCCTCAATTGAAATTCCGATCGGATCGAAATTCGTCCAGATTGTTTTTGAAAAGATGAGCATGCGGGCTAAAATGAATTACGAGGAGAGAAGCGGTCATTATCAGGGACAGAAAGGTATCACGCTAACCCCGCTTGATAAGAAGAAGATCGAGTGAATAAACGCTCGCCACAGGAGAATAGCTCTTCAACTCCTCACACCTTAAAACTTCAATCAAATAACCCGCCATCGTACATTCGGTTCTCACCGATTTCACAAAATCATGCTCCTTTGTTTTGTCCGAAATAAAATATGTATGCAGAATGCCATTTTCTTCGAGTTTGCTCAACGCGGTCATAATGAATTCGCCCGCGGAATGCGGAAGATTCATCACAATCCGGTTTGCTGGTGGCAAGTCTTCAATCGCCGTCTTCGCATCTGCACATATCGGGACAATCCGATTCAAATGATTTAGGACGATATTCTTTCTGAGATAATCAATCGCGTTGACGTTAAAATCAATCGCGTAGACGATTCTTGGCATTCCGTACTTCCGAATCATGATTGAGAAGGGACCTACGCCAGCGAACATATCAATGACGATTTCCTCATTTCCCACAAGGGATGCGATTCTTCTTCGTTCAGAAGCGAGTCTTGGGTTGAAATACATCTTTTTCATGTCCACTTTGAACTTAAGACCGTACTCCGTGTGAACTGTTTCCGTTCGATTTTCACCAGCGATGATCTCCAATCCCATGATCCTCATTTCACCTTTGATACCTTTATCAAGTGCAACTGTCTTGATGTGCGGAAATGCCCTTATGAGAGCGTCGCCAATTTCTGATTTATATGGCAAGAGTGCATCTGGAAGTTTAATGACAGCTATATCCCCTACGATATCGAATGAACTCGGGAGCAGAGGAACAAGAGATTGAGGGATTTTCACATACTGTTTGTAATCGCTCTCCACCGCTTTTCTCTCTTCAAAATTTGCTATCTCGATCTTTTCTTTTAGATCAGCTGGCAGGTCTGCCAAGCGCTCAAAAAGGATAGGAAAAAGAACATCACCTCCTAGCCTAGCAACTCTAAGCGACCTGTCCAGCAATCCTTTTTGTAAAAGTTTTTTACGAACGTATTCTGCTCTACTAGCATCGATACGAACGCACCAGGACTGCACGGTGATTCAATGGGCGAATTGATATTTGTTGGTTTAGGATTAGCGGGCTCTGACAATATGACGATCGAGGCACTTGAAGCGATCAAGAAGTCCGACATCGTGTTTGCTGAGTTCTATACATCAAAGCTCGTCGATTTCGATGTTGAGGATTTAGAAAAGAAAATAGGAAAAAAAATCATAATTCTGACGAGAGAGGAAGTTGAATCTGGAAAAGGGGTTATTGATGCTGCGAGACAGCACTGCGTTTCGTTTCTCACAGCAGGAGATCCAATGACAGCAACAACCCATCTTGACCTGAGACTGAGAGCTTCTGACGCTGGAATTAATACGCGATTGATTCACGGCGTTTCGATTTACACAGCATGCGCATCTGCCTTTGGATTGCAACACTACAAGTTCGGCAGAACCGTCACACTTCCTTTTCAAGAGAAGAATTACCACCCTTCGAGCCCTTATGAGCACTTACTGGAAAACAAGAAAATAGGTCTTCACACCCTTATTCTCCTAGACATCAGAGCATCTGAAGGTAAATACATGACTGCCGCTGATGGCGTCAAATGGTTACTCAATATGGAAGAAAGAATCGGAAAGGGTTTAATCGATGAGAGATCGCTGCTTTGCGCAGCCGCACGAGTGGGATCGAGGACCGAGAAGATTATCGCTGGATATCCGCAGAAGATTTTGAACGAAGACATGGGCCCGCCACTGCACACCCTCATCATGCCAGGAAAACTTCATTTTATGGAAGGAAGGGCGCTTGTCGAGTTCGCAGGTGCACCGAAAGAGATACTGGATCATTTGTAGAAAAATCAATCGAAATTCGAGTAAACCAGCGACTTCATTGCGAAGTTGCTTGCGGAGGAGTGCCCAGCAGAGCTGCAACCCGCACTTTTCCCCTCAGTGACGGGTCGGCGTAGCAAACACATTTTATCGAAGCTTTCGGAAGTTTCCTTTTCGCCTCCTCTGATATTCTCTTTATGAGAAAATCATCGATTTTCTCAGAAGAAATTATCAACAACACAGCTCCCACTTTTTCAATCGAATAGTCACACCAAGGAGAATCAAGGGCGTTGTAAAGTGCGAGATGCTCCTGAGAAGAAACGGCTGTACCCACACAAAAGACCGCGTGTTTGAACGATGAAAACATTGCTCTGAGCTCGTGCAGATCCTCTATCGTGATTGCTCTTTCCAAAGCTAATGCGGGAAACAACATGACTTCATCCATGAGTCGGAATGCATTGTAGAGTGGAAGATGTGGAGCAGCTCTCAACAATCGATCATTCTCGTAAACAATGACCACATCCGATGCATGAAGGGCATTCAATAAACCCCTTGATGCAAGATTTCGACGATCCCTCCCCTCGACGGAAAAGGGAAGGGCAAGAGACATGACGATAAAATCCGACATTCGTCTGCATATGTGCGCAATTGCTGGCGCCACATATGTGCCTGTTTCTCCGCCGAGCCCAGCACATATATAAAGAATTTCAGATTCGCCAATCGCTTCTTGAATCATTTCTTTCAATTGATAGTCGATTGAGGCAAGCGTCCTCGGATTAGTGCCTTGGAGAATTGAAAGATGTTTTTCGTCAATGACAAGTCGTTTGCTTTCAGGAATCTGTCTTACATGATCGTTAGAAGTGCAGATGGCAATGTTTTCAAAATGCGAATCTAATAGTATGTTACAACCTGCGCCTCCCACACCAATGACTTTAAGTCTTGGGTGCTTTATCTTCGCATCTGAAGAGAGAGTTGTCAACATGCGTCCGACCCATTCACAATGGTGATGAAATTCATGACAAATGAAGATTTGCCGATCGGCGTTATTAGAAAAACATCGCCCCATTTTGCGATCAGAGAAATTTCGGGCATAGCCTTAAGTATAATAACTAACCAATAGTTCGCAATGTCTGGCGAAAAAAATATCGAAAGGACATCGAAGCGGCCTTTTGGATGCTTTTTTGATGTTTACGGATATTCTGGCACGAGGATAGAAGAGTTGACCTGCGATAACTGTCCGATTAGTCCGATGGTCTGCGATTATAAAGGACAGACAACAATCAATAATCTAGCAAAGATTATTTCCGTCCAGAAGAATGTCAAAATCATTTCCAATCCTTGACATTCGGATCTCGTTCCCTACTTTTCTAAATAGGAAAGCATTTTCCCATGAACACACATTAGCGAAAAACATATGGTGATTCAGTCGTTTTCGGGGATCGAGTACGGCACTCGACCAGGGTGGGGATTCGAAAATGCACATCGGTAGAGTCGTTGGCAACAGAGTCATGGAAATCAGATTCCGCACGAGATTTACTGAGAATTTACAGGTGGGGGAACTCCTCGTCATCGAAGAAGAAGGTGAGGAGATCAGGTACTTTGTGAGAATCATGGACGTCGAACATGGTGCGGATGCCGATCGAGACGATTGGATTCTGAGAGAAGCTGGAGAAATACTTCATAAGGATTTAAGAAATGAGTTTTTCGATGTTAAAGGAATTGAGGAGCGCTTGTACAGAGTTGGCGTTTGCGTTCCTCTTGGATATTCGTCAGAAAACTCTTTTAAAAAGACAAAATCGATTCCATCCCACTTCTCGAAAGTTAGAAGAGCAACGGAAGAGGACTATGCGTTTCTGCGTCGATTTCTTGGCGAAATCGAGGTAGGGAGACTCAGATCAGGCGATCGCGTGCTCGATTTTCCTGTCGGAATTTCAGGTCTCGCATTTCCACACCATATAGGGATTTTTGCGACGACGGGCATGGGCAAGAGCAATCTTATGAAAAATCTTGCCCTTTCCTGCATGAAACTGCGCCGGTATGGTTTTCTCATTTTTGATCCGCATGGTGAATATTTTGATGGTGGCGAAATCGGAAAAAAGGGTTTGAGACATGCTTGCATAAACGATGCGCTCGAGGTTTTCAGCAGCAGAGAACTGGAAGGGCCTTACACTACCTTGAGACTCTCGGCAAGAGAAATCGAGATTGCAGATCTCCAGAACCTGTACGAGTTCAGCCAAGCCCAAATCGAATGCCTTCAGACAGCTCAGTTTTTTTACGGAGAAAATTGGCTACAGGAGCTCAACTCGAAATCCGTCGACGAAATTTGCAAAGACTTGGGAGACAGATTTCATGAGGGCACAATTAACGTTATCAAGCGAAGGCTCGAAAGTATCTTTAGATTTGGATTGATCACCTCGGATCCAAAGCTTTCAATCACGAAACATGTAATCGAATGTTTACACAACGCGAAGGTTGTTCTCATCGATACTTCGAATCTATACGAGGCCGAGGAGCTCCTCGTTTCGACGGTTATCTCTAGGGCGATTTTTGAAAAAAATAAATTCCTGTATGGAAACAAGCAAGAATTCGAGCGCGTTCCGCCAGTATTGATCGCGATGGAAGAAGCACAGAGAGTCCTTGGACAGGCAAAAGGATCGATATTCGCGCAGATCGCGAGGGAGGGAAGGAAATTCAAAGTGGGATTATGTGCAGTCTCGCAACAACCAAAACTCATTGATCCAGAAATTATAAGTCAATTTAACACCTTGTTCATACTTGGTCTTGCAGACAGGAGAGATCGGGACATTCTCAAGAACTCTGCAAAACAAGACGTCTCTCAGCTTGACAACGAAATACAGACGCTCATGCCAGGTGAAGCAATCATCGCTTCTCCCTTCACTCCTTTCGCAATCCCAGTAAAGATTCATCTTTTCGAGGAATTCGTTTCGAGAGGGGAAGCAAATGAAGTTGGAACGAGGGGAAAGAGTTCAGGCAGACCGCGGAGTGAATTCAAGTTCTTTTGAGACTTCGCTCACGAAGGGTGTTTGAGCGATGACGGCAGAGACTGTGTTGTTATCAGATATCGCCGTTGTGCTTATCGTTGCAGGTATTAGCGCCTTTCTCTTTTCAAAAATGAGAATGCCTGCAGTTATTGGATATCTTGTAGCCGGAATTCTGCTCGGCCCTCACACGCCACCTTTCAGTCTTGTTCAAAATATCGAATCTGTTAACCTTATGGCGAGCCTTGGTGTCATTCTTCTCATGTTCTCCATCGGTCTCGATTTTAATTTAAAGAAATTGCGGAAGATTGGACTTTTCTCGATCATTGCTGGTTCGATCGAGATTCTAACGATGATGACGATCGGTTACACGCTTGGGAATTTGATGGGTTGGAGTCATCTAGAATCGATCTTTCTCGGTGCTGTGATGTCGATCAGTAGTACCGCTATCATCATTAAAGTTCTTTCAGACTATGGGAAATTGAAAGAAAGTTCCACAGAGGCAGTCATTGGAATTCTCATCATCGAAGACTTCGCCGCCGTTATGATTCTAACAATGGCAGCGCCTCTTACTAGCGGCTCGATAGTCGACATAAAGACGATTATCTCGATGGTTGCTGGCATTGTCATATTCATTCTGATAAGTATTATTCTCGGTGCAGCAGTAATTCCAAGAATCATAAACCGGATAGCGAGAGAGCAACCAGGTGAAACCCTCCTACTCGTGTGTCTCGGTCTCTGCTTCGCGATGTCTCTCGTTTCGCTGGCAATTGGTTTGAGCGTCGCAATTGGGGCGTTTATAATGGGAGTGATTATTTCCCAGTCTGATTACGTTGAGAAAGTTATCGAAAAGATCACACCCGTGAAAGAAATGTTTCTTGCGATTTTCTTCGTGTCAATCGGCATGCTGATCATCCCCGCGCTGATTGTGCAGAATTTTCTTGTTTCAATCTTGATTGCCATTGTTTTCATCGTTGGAAAAACTCTCAGCGTAGCTTTTGCTGGGTACGTTGCCAATCTTGATGCTAAGACTTCCCTTGTTGCTGGAATGAGCATGGTCGCGATGGGGGAATTCTCCTTTATCATCGCAAAACTTGCAATCGATACTGGTGCAGCTGGAGAGTTTTTCTACTCGACAATCATTGGTGTTGCTCTGATCACATCATTTGTTCTTCCCTTCTCGATCAAGAAAGCTGGAAGAACTGCCGAGCTCATATCGGAACATTTACCTGCTTCCCTAAGGAGCACGTTAGGTATCATTGAAAGATTGCGCGCTTCTGTAAGAGAAAAAATCGCTACATCAGAAGAGATAAGAAAGAAGGTCAGAACCGACATCACCTGGATCTTTATTGACATAACGCTGATCTTCGTTGTGACAGCCGTCGCGAACATAATATACAATTTCACAGACATTATGTCAGGACTCGCTGAGATTTCACCAGGATTACCTGCGCTCATCGTGGGATCGACGGCTGCAGCACTTTTGATACCGCCGGTGATCAGCATCATGAAAAGAATAAGGGCCATTGTTGCAGTCGTCGTGCATATTGCCCTGGATACTGGCAGATTTAACGCGATTGGTGGAAAGGTCATTTATAAAGTTTTCATGAACTTCTTCACAATTTTTATTATCATTGTGACAGTCATCTATCTGATTTCGATTGTGCCGATTCCCCCAGATATGCCGTACATATCGCCTGTTCTGATTCTTATCATCGGTGCTTTGGTTGCATACCTTTTCAGGGACGCTATCAAATCACTTCACCAAAGAATGTCACAAGCACTTTCAAGAGCAATCATTGAAGACGAGAAATCGAAAGATGGAATTCCCCCTAAGAATCAAATAGGATGAAGATTTTCTGCAGATTATCTTACTCAATAAACGCGGATCGCCAAAAGGGGAGACGGGGTTTGAAGATCGTTCATTTGTCTGATACGCACATCGGATACTCTGCATATTCTAAAGTAGACGAGAAGAGCGGCCTCAATCAACGAGAGGTCGATGTCTTCAACGCATTCAAGGAAGTTGTCGATCGGATTTTGGAGATCAACCCAGATGCCGTACTTCATTCAGGCGATCTATTTGATTCGGTTAGACCGACGAATAGGGCTATATCGTTTGCGATCGAGCAACTAGTTCGCATCACGGATAAGGGCATTCCTGTCGTTGTCATCGCAGGCAACCATTCAACGCCGCGCCTTCAAGAAACTGGAAGCGTTTTCAGGATTTTTGAACATATCAGTGGAATTAAGCCGGTGTACAAGGGTTCTTATGAAAAAATTAGAATTGGTGATATGGCCGTCCATGCGATTTCCCATTGCGATAGCGAGACGTTGAGGGAAAATATCGAAATGATCAAGATTGCCAAAGATGCACAGTACAACATCATGATGCTTCATGCTGGCGTAGTGGGTCTCAGCGTCTTCAAAATGGACGAATTCAACGAGGCACTCATCCAATCATCCTATTTAAGAAAAGAGTTCGATTATATCGCACTAGGCCATTACCATGGATACTTTGAAATCAACGATAACGCGTGTTATGCTGGCTCAACGGAAAGATTCTCTTTCGCGGAAGCGGATCAGAAGAAAGGATTTCTAGTAGTTGATCTTAAAAATAAAAGAAAAGAATTCGTCGAAATCAAGACTAGAGAAATGATCGATCTCCCGATTATTGATGCGTCGATGTTGAACGCGATTTCATTAAAGGAAGAGATTGAGCGAGTAATCGAATTGCAACCGCTGGATGGCAAGATCGTGCGGCTAAGGATCAAGAATTTGCGCAGCTCACTGTACAAAACGATCGACTTTGGGAGGATTAGAGAGATGACTAAGAGTGCCTTGGTATTCGACTTAAGATACGATCTTATTCAGGAGAATATGGCTGTTCAGCCGTCCACGACAATGCTGAGCTCATTGCCAAGGGAGTTTATTTCATTCTTAGAACGGCATCCTGTGGAGGGAGTAAATAAAGAGGTAATCAGGGATCTGGGGCTCGAGTATCTCAATAGGGGGCTGGAAGAATCAGATTGAGGTACATGGAAATTCAGAACTACAGAAAATTCAGGCATTCTGTAATTGAATTTCCAGATGGTGTTATCGGTATCATCGGGCCGAACGGTGTTGGAAAATCTAGCCTGATTGAAGCAATTGCATGGGCAATTTATGGAAATGAAACGCCGATTGTAAGAACCACGAAGGAAGGTGTCATGAGAGCGGGCGCTGGCCCGAATGAGGAGTGTCGTGTTCTTCTCGAGTTTGAGCTTGAAGGCGATTCGTACAGACTCGAGCGTTCGATGAAGGGGCGAGACCTCAAAGTCGATGCGAGGCTTTTCGTCAACAATAGACCTGCGGCGAAGGGCGACCAGACTGTCACGCAAGAGCTGACAAGAAGGTTGGGCATGGATTACAAGGCCTTTTTCATTTCGGTTTTCGCGAGGCAAAAAGATCTAGCAGCATTGTCAACGCTCCGGTCCTTTGAACGAAAGAAACTCGTGCTGCGAATGCTCGAAGTTGACGTCCTCGATAAGGTCGTCAGCGAGATCGATAAGGACGCCCTTTCTTTGAAAAAAGATCTCATGATGCTTTCGAGTTTTCTTTTATCGCCCGATGGCATGAAAAAAATTGACCTATTGAAAAAACAGTTGGAAGTACTGAATCTGGAACTTGAACGCGAAAGAAACGAATTCGGGTTACTGCGTGAAAAATTGACCATTATGGAGAAAACGCTGGCGGAAGCCAAAACCCGCCGGGATGAGATGAAAGGTAAGGAGGAAATATTTAATCAACTTAAGAATCGCATGATCGAAAAACGCGAGCGAGTTGGAGCCTTTGAAAGAAGGAAGAAGGATCTCGAAATAGAAATCACCCGACTGCAGACAATCGGCGATGAAGTGATTTCACTCGAGCCGGGATATATAGAACATAAGGAACTAATGAAAAAGAAAGAGGAAATGGAACGAGATCTCCGCGCTTTTGAGGAATTGAAGATCCTAAAGGAAAGACTCGAAAAAGTGAAGAATAATAGAATGGCGATGGAAAGAGAAGTTGTCAATAAGAGAGAGATGCTCGCCTCGCTTACGGGTATTGAGGATCGACTTTTAACAGTGGAAACGACAATGAAAGAAGTCGATGATCGATTGAATGACGCTAAATCCCGTCTCAGCCTTCTGGATTCCGAAATAAGGAGAGCTGAGAGCGTCATCAAAGAAACAGAAGAAAAGCGAATGGAAATTGCACGTCTTGGTCCTGAAAGCTCCTGCCCAACATGTGAAAGACCTCTCGGCGATTACCAAACACTCTTGCTTGAAAAGCTTGCCAGGGAAATTGAAGAACAGCGAAAATTGATTTCTCTCAAATTGGAAGAGAAAAAGGCAATTGAAGAAATACTGAAAAAACAAAGTGAAAGAAAAGAGGCTCTGGAGAAAAGAAGGAGCGACTTAATTAAGAAACAAAAAGAGGAAATAAGAGTCATAGCTGAACTCGAACATCTTCAATCAAAAATCAGGGAAAATATTTTGGAAAGCGATGAACTGGAAACGAAGATCACTGCATTGGAAAAGATCACTTTCGACGAAGCTGAATATAGGAAAGTTAAATTTAGAATCCAGGAGCTCGAGAAGGTTGCTCAGCGATATCTAGAATTGCGCGTGAGGTTTGAGCGATTGCCAGAATTGCAGATGGAAATGCGAACGATTGAAGAACAACTCGTGGTCGAAAAGGAATCTCTCAAAAAAGTGCAGGAACAGATTGATTCATTAGGGTACAACGAGACCGAAGCAAATGAAATCTATGAGCAATATGAGAGAGAGCGTGAAGCAAAGCAGGAAATCGAGATGATTCTCAAAGAAAAAGAAGGGAAACTACGGCTAAAAGAGTTCGAGATTAGAAATATCGAAAATCAGATAAAGGATTTAGACGGGCAGGAAAAGAGTCTCACTGCAAAAACGAAACATCTTGAAAATCTCAATGTGCTCAGTGTAATAATGAAAGGATTTCGTGAGAATGTCATGTCGAGGATCGTACCAACGCTCTCGGAAATATCCTCTTCACTGTTCACGGAGCTGACCGATTCGAAATTCGGCGGTATGGAACTCGATGATGACTACGAAATCTATATTTACGACGGAGGCGAACGATACCCGATCTCTAGATTCTCTGGTGGTGAAGCTGACTTAGCGAATCTCTGTTTGAGACTTGCTATCTCAAGGGTTATTGCTGAAAGGGCTGGCAGCAGTATCAATTTTTTGATACTCGATGAGATCTTTGGATCACAGGATCAGACGAGGAAACGGAACATCATGAGAACACTGAATCAGCTCTCAAAGCAATTCAGCCAGATTATATTGATTACACACATCGACGATGTCAAGGATTTCATGACTCACGTGATCCATGTTAGGGAGAGAGGGGACGGGACGAGCGAGATCAACCTAATGACTTGAGAAAGTATCCGTCTACTTGTACATCGAATTTTACTTTTCCCATATCCTTGCGAGATCGATGTGCTCTCTGACGATCTTTGTGATGAGATCGATCTTGCCTTGATCCTCAGGATCTATTCTCGCGATCAGATGTTCAACCATTTCAGCAGTTGTTGCGGTGTCGTATCTGACGAGAAGAATCGGAATCTGTTCTTCGTATGCCTTCGCGATAACCGTCTTCTCCGGATACAACCCACCAGTGAGGATAAGACATGATGTATCGGTTGAGAGTGCAGCAATCTGAATGTCGGCCCTGTCGCCACCGGTGATCACCGCTTTCTTAGCGATCCTTCGCATGTACTTAATCGCCGTCTCTGGTCGCATCGCACCAATTGTTACTTCCTCGACAATCCTGTTGAGGCCTTCTTCCCCGACGATTACGTCCGCACCGAGCGCGTCCGCGACTTCCTTAACGCGGTAGTACTTCAGTTCCTTAATAGTTGGAATCGAACCGAGTACAGGAATTCCCTTTTCATTTAGTAACGCTTCAACGGCTGGATCGTCTGTTTGGTTCAGAATGACTCCTTTGAAATTGAGTTTATAGGTTTCCATGAGACGTTTCAACATACCAACTCTCTCAACTCCACTTGGATGAGAGGTTGTCACAAGGATGACATCAGCGCCGACCGCTTCCGAAAATGCGAGTCCTGAGACATCGTGTAGATAACCAGTTTGAATGATTCTTGCGCCTTCAATGAGCATGTAATCAAAGTCGCATTTCACCTTGTCATACGCCTTGAGAAGCCTTTCCATTGTTGTTGGTCTAAAAAGATCATATCGGCACGGCGAAAGTAATTCCTCATCAAGCTCCAGACCAAGGACTCTCTTCATCAGAAACGCATCCATATCAACAAGCCTATCATCAACGGGAATGATGTCCTCCTTAAATGGCTTGAAATAACAAACCTTACCCGGGCAGTTCTTTGCCAGCCCTAGCGTTACCATCGTTTTCCCAGCTCTTTCCACAACTGCACCAATATAAAGTGCCTTCACTTACTCTCCCTCCTTATAGTTACGAGCGCGTCAACGGCGCCACAACCCTTTCCTTCATCACCAACGATGACAGGATTGATTTCTAATTCCGAGATTTCAGGGAAGTCCAATGCGATCTGGGCTACCCTGAAGATGACCTCCTTGAGCGATTCGATGTCCGCCGGCTTCCTACCTCTTGCCCCTGTGAGTATCGGATATGCTTTGATTGATTGGATCATCTTGTTTACATCAGCACGCGTTAGTGGCGCAACTCTTTGAGATACATCTTTCAATATTTCAACAAAAATGCCCCCCAGACCGAAGGTGATCACTGGCCCGAACTGGGGGTCTCTAACCATCCCTACAATGACCTCTCGACCTGTGATCATCTGTTGTACCGAGACACCAATGATCCGTGCATTCGGCATCCTGCTCTGGCAACGTGCGATAATAAGCTCAAACTGCCTTCGCACATCTTCAGGTGAATTCACATTGATTGCAACGCCACCGACATCTGTCTTGTGAAAAATATCGGGCGACGCGATTTTCATTACAACAGGATAACCGAGTTTGTTTGCGATTTCGACAGCTTCCTCTGGCGTCTTTGCGAGGCCTTCACCAGGTACAGGGATTCCGTACGCTCTAAAGATTTCCTTTCCCTCATCCTCGCTCAGAGAGGTTCTGCCTTCGGAGATCACGCTGTCAATGAGTTCTCGCACTCTCCTCTTGTCACCTTCTATTTTCACAGGCTCACTCTCTACCCACGCATCCCTAATCTTTGCATAGCGAACCATTCCACTCAATGCAGCCATCGCCCTATCAGGCGATTCGTAATTCGGAATCCCTGCCTTTCGCAGAATCTCTATCCCCTCCGCGCAATCTTCCCCACCAACGAATGCCGAGACGATTGGGATCTTAGTCTTGCCAGCGAAGGAAGCAAGAATCTTTGCTGTTGCCGGGATATCGACGAGATCAGTTGGGGCAAGCATGACGGCGATGCACGAGACGTTTTCATCCTCCATCACCGTCTTGATCGCGAATTCGTATCTAGCCGCATCTGCATCACCAATCACATCAACGGGATTATAGAAGTTCGCCTGCTCAGGTAACCTGCTCTTGAGCTTCGCGATCGTTTCCTGTGAAAAGGATGCTAGTGTCAACCCATGATCTGCAGCGGCATCTGCAGCCATTACACCTAGACCACCAGCATTCGTGACGATTGCGACCCTGTCGCCATTGGGCAGTGGCATATTCGAGAAAGCGAGGAGGAGATCGAAAAGTTGATCAATCGTCTTGACACGAATGATTCCTGACTGTTCCATCGCTGCATCATAAACCGCATCACTCCCCGACAGCGCACCAGTATGAGACGATGCGGCTTTTGCACCAGAGCTTGTTCGTCCTGCCTTTAGCGCGATAATCGGCTTGCTCTTTGTTGTTAGTGATGCCTGACGCATGAACTCGACACCGCGCTCAGTTCCTTCAATATACATCGCGATAGCTTTTGTCTGATCATCATCCCTCAAGTAACGGAGGAGGTCAGCCTCGTCGATATCAACCTTATTTCCAACGCTGATAAACTTCGAAAAACCGATGTTATTTTGTGATGCCCAGTCAAGGATTGTCGTACAGATTGCACCGGATTGTGATGTGACAGAAATTGTGCCTTTCTTCGGAAAGTTGCGAGTGAATGTGGCATTCATCTTATGATGCGTATTGATAAGTCCAAGGCAGTTCGGTCCGAGGATATTAATGCCGTACTTTCTTCCAATCTCACCGACCTTCTTCTCGAGTTCCGCCCCTTCCTTGCCGCTTTCTTTGAATCCCGAAGTAATGATGATAGCCGATCTAACGCCTTTTTGACCGGCGTCTTCCATTATCTTTGGAACTAGGACATTTGGGACGACGATAATTGCAAGATCCACCTTATTAGGAATTGCGCTAAGAGAGGGATAGCACTTAAGACCGAGAATTTCATCAGCCTTTGGATTGACTGGATAAATTTTCCCTTCGAAGCCAGAGGAAATAAGGTTCCTTACAACGACATGCCCGACTTTGGACTCCTCCCTTGCAGCGCCAACAACAGCGATCGACTCAGGCTCGAATAGGGTTTTCATCTTACTACTCCCTGTTTCGTGTTGCCGGACTAGGCCCTATCGGATCTTGATATTTGAAAGTTGTGATTCATCTCGGATTCATCCAAATAACGAGAGGAATTAAATGTACCCAACTTCATTTGGTTTTGTACCTGAACTTCCTTTTCACGATGAGGTATCGAAAGAAAATCCATCATCTGCAGTGCATTCTTGACGGCTTTTGCACTACCGTGATTGTTAAAATAGACGCGAATTTCTTTTGCCTCCAATTGCATTTTCCTTATTCTCTTTTCCCATGGTCTTAGCTGGTCTTCTGAGTAAAGATAATCGTAACGGTTGATACGGAAGTCGTCTTCTTTTTCACCATCGAACCAGATATCGTAATTCCGACCGTGAAATCGAATATAAGAATGATATGAGGTTAATTGATCTGTGAAAGGGAATCCAGGTCCATCTACGATAACCATTGCGACGTCAAATTTCTTGAGAAGATCGGTTACTTCTCCAATAATTTGATTTCGAGAATCGTCGAGCCACGACCTATGACGGAACTCAATGGCGTATCGGTATCGATCACACGCGATGGATGAGAGAAAAGTAGAGAGCGATGAAATCGAATCAGGATCATACTTGAAATACGGAGATAATTGAATGAGAGCGGTACCTAGGAGATCTTTCTTTGCAAGTGGTGCGATGCAAATTTCCTCGAACGATTGAGCCTGTCGACCTGCGGCTTCAATCTTTCCGTTGACGAGCGAGTCGTGAGTGATTAGTTGTGGTAGCTTGACAGAGAACTCAAATTCACCGAGAGATGCTGCTTTCGAAATCCATGACCGTACAATAAATTCGCTTGGCGGTCTGTAGAACGTGCTGTTGATTTCTACAGTCTTAAAGAACTGGGCGTAGTATCGTAGCCATTCCTCTTTCCTATTGGCTAGATAAAGTGGATAGAATCTACCGATCCAATCATCGTATGACCAGCCACTGCAACCCACCAAAATGGTCATCGAATTTCTATTGATTGTTGGCAGATAAAAACTTTCGCAGCCGTTGAAGAATGAAATCGGGTAGATCATCACGATTATTGAAAGAAACAACAAGAATCTCGACATCCCCTCTTTCCTTAATCTTATTGAAAAATGGATCGCCTTTTTCTGCGATTGTGCCGAGGACAAGTTTAGAAGAATCAAGTGCGGCGATCACCGCACGTTTAAATGACGGTGATAGAATTTCCATCTTTCCAATCTCATCGATGATCACGATCTTCCTAGTTATCATCGCCTTCTCAATGGAAGCGACCGCAATCCGTTCAATGTCCTCGAGATTGACGCCATATTTGCCAATTTTCGGCGTGTTGGTCAAGGAGACATCAGCAAGGATTCCACTCATTCCATCCAATGTTATGATCTTAAATCCTTTTCTGATTCCTTTTATTCTTGCTTCGGTTGTATAAAAGCCACCGCATTCGCTCTCAAGAGTTTTTACAACCTTTGTAATGACAGTCGTCTTGCCAATACCTGGCGGTCCTGTGATCAAGAAATTTTTCTTGATTTTAAAGTCGCTCGCCATCGGGATCACATCGTGGTGTCGCGATATACACAAACTAATTGCAAATTAGCAGGCATCTAGATTTAAATATCCATATGATAATAGACACGAATGCCCGAAGAGGTCGGGAATCGATTTTTCCCAAAAATCTTCGGGTGGACAGAGTATCGTTAAAATGGGTCGCTCCAGGAACGGCGATGCGACATCGGGTCATGACTGGAGACCAACCCCGGTACTCGACAAACCCCAGCCTGGGTCAGTGTGGTGAGGCGGGTGTTTCCCTGCGATGATCCAACCTGTTAGGGCTGGGGAACATCTTTTCGATCAACATTTATTTGAATTCCTTCTGGAAAAAAACAAATTCTATGAGATGATGTAGGTGATCGGTGACACGATACATCAGAAAGGGGTTTTGCAATCGCTGCGGCGATTGTTGCAAACCCCGATTCGAGATCGACGAAGAAGCGAAGAAATTCTATGCCGAGAATGGCCTTCCTGAGAACGGACAATGCCAATTTCTCGCGCTGATCAACGGCGAATGGACATGTACAATCTACTCCCGAAGGCCACCATTCTGCGCCGCTTTTCCGTGGCATCCAGATCAATTAAAGGGACTGCCCAGGTGTTCCTATTATTTCGAGATCGAGGAATAGAGTTAGCGAAGATAGATCGATCCAAGTCTCTTACTCCAAAACCAATTATCCTCCGTTGCCGCTTCCTCCTTTGTTCTAATATACTGCTCAATGCGAGAATCCATGTCATCAGCAAGTGAAACAGCTATGGCTTCGGGAAACATCGGGATCTTTGGTGATCCAAGTTCGGGTTTCCCATGATGACTCAACAAAATGTGACAAATCTTGAGCTTGAGATTCTCTGGAAAATCAGGAATGGAATTGCATGCCTTTGAAACCATTTCCGCGCCAATGACGAGGTGACCGCGAAGCATGCCATCGTCTGTTTCCTCGATACTTGTTTTGATCTGGTATTCTCCGATCTTTCCGATATCATGGAGTACCGCGCCTGTAATTAGCAAATCGCGATCGAGATTAGGATACAGTCTTGATTGAAATTCACATATTTGCACGACCCGCAATGTGTGTTCAAGTAGTCCGCCCACCCAGTTACCATGAATAGAGATAGAAGCTGGCGCGTGCTTGAATTTCTCCACAAACGATTCGTCCGAAAAAAAGGAAGATAAAAGGGTTCGGAGAAACGAATTCTCAACTTTCTTTATGAAAGAATTGAGAGTTGACATCATTTGATCTGGATCCTTTTCGCTAATGGCAACAAAATCTCTTATGTCATAAGAGCCTGGTTGAACAACAACGATAGAGTCGCCAGTCTCAGCATTTACGCCGATCTCCATAACATCCTTGTATTCGCACACTATACCTTGCACTCTAATCACGTCGCCGTTCTTGAGGCCATCATAAAGTTTTCGAATCGTTTCTTCATTGCCTGTTCCCCAGTATTTTAAATTCAATTGGCCCGTCCTGTCAGATATTCTTAATTCAAACATAAACCCCCCAGCGTATCGACGGGGCGGTTTCTTGTACTTAATTGAAAAAAGATCGTTAACCTCTTCGCCAACAACGAGATCTTTAATGAATCGCTTTTTCAACTGCTTAATCTCCATGTGTCTACACCTCAATTCATTTCGTTTTAACATCCCGAATAAAAGACGTATCTCCACAAGTCACTCTCTCTTTGGCGATTTTCTTCAACCAAAGTTCTGCCTCATTCCATTTTGGAAACATTCTTTCTCGTCTTCTAAACTCTGATCCATGCCCAGTAAAGAAATGCTCAGAATTCATCTCCAGATGCAGCATCTCATGGTAAAGAACATAAGCGGGAACAATCGATGGTACAGAAGGTGAATCCAGCACGGAACTGATCGCTATCACTTTCATAATAACGCTGCAATATCCTACGCGATTTCTGTTACCGTTGATCGTCCATGTAAGGTATGCATCTGATGAGTTCTTAATAAGTCGGGATTCTTCAAGTTCGTATCGAATCTCATCCAAGTTAAAGGTCGATCCTGATGATGATAATTTGAGATTCCTACTACGCTGGAGGTAGATCGGGCGATTTTTTTCAACAAACTCTTTCGATTGAATCCAGTTCTTAAACGCCTCACCGTAAAGTTCCCTCCTGTTTTTTGATTTCATTCTGCAAAAGAGTGAGCAGGCGTAGTCTTCGACAACCTGTTCATCTGCCCATCGTAGATAATCTGAAACACGAAGAGAGAGCTGCGATCCATTTCTCTTCCAGGTACTCTTCAATTCTTTAAATGGATAGAACTGTGCTTTAATCTGGTCATGACCATAGTTCTTACCGACTGAATTTACAATAGCTTCAAGTCTTGCATTATCGCACATTTTCAATCGATCACCTCCTGCATTGGAAGAATAATGAAGCCATCGTCATAATCTCCGATAGACTCAGTGCGATGCCCCTTATTTATCCAGTGCGAATACACGCATATTGCGCTGAGAAATGCATCAATCTTGTCCGCAACATTAATCAGATCCCTTCCAGGTACGCGATTAATTTCGTTCTCCAACTCTAAGGGAATTTCTATTGAAGGTTCCCATTGGCTTGCGAGACGAAGAGTCCGAAGGGCATGCTCGCGTCTCTTATGTTCGTCGCCTCTCTTATATGAAGGGGGGTTTCCGTGTGTAATGATGTAAAGCAAACCGTAAGGATAAACTTCAAACAAAACCCTATCACTGGACAATTGATCGGGAAAACTGAAGCCGCGCGACAGCAATTTTGATGCAAGAATTTTCCCACGGCAACCACCAAATTTTCGTTCGAAAAAAACGCGATTCGTTGGTAAAAGTCTAATGCCCCTTGAGAAAAGTGTTCGCTCGCATTTCCTCAATTTATTATGATCTGGAACAATGAGTGGAGCATCGATCCCTATCCAAATGCGATTCTTCGAGGCAATTCTATCAATGATCTCTTCATCTGTTGTTACGAGCTCAATTCTTTCAACTTGGCCTTGAGAACTGAGAATACAAACAGCCGTTCCCCTTTTTCGTGGGGGATTCATCTTCCATCCAAGATCGATACCGACGAAATACACAATAATATTACATGCCGAACGACATTAATACAATTGCTGCCCAAATTTTCTATCTCCCCAGCATGCATGAAGCTTGACGACCAGAAAAAAGTCCTTCAAAGTGCATTTTATAAGAAAAATACACGCAGTGAACTCAAAAATATTGCAAAACACGATCACCTAAATTTGATCATCCGTTCTCAATGAAAACATCTCATGGCACTTGATTCATGAATCAAGCTTGCTGATCTTCTGTTTACTTGACTTCTACCAATCAACGATCAATTTCCTCGCGCTTATTTGATTCAGTAGGGCGTTTCGTTAGCTCACTACCTGCCACCCTTTCGTAAATGAGCACAGGGCATTTCGCGTTTTGAACGATTTTGTCCTGAGTCGGTCCAAAGACAAACTTCTTCCAGTGCCTTCTCGCGCTAACGCCAATTACAAGGAGATCATAATCCATCGACTCTGCAACGACACCCCCAACAATCGTTTCTGGCCTAATCTCTTTTGTGATCACTTGTACCCCAGCAGATTGAACTATTTCCATCAGCCGCTTTGAATACTCGATTGCTTTCAGCCGGTAGCGTTCATCAACGATGACATTGAGTATTGTAACTCTCGCGGCCGCTACCCTTGCAATCTCCGCAGCAATTTCTGTCGCCTTGCTCACGTGCCAAAGTCCTCCCGACAGGACCAAAATATTCTCGGGTCTCAGTTTCTCTTCATCTCTCATGACAATTACGTCACAAGGCGTTCCTCTCAAGATGTCATCCAGTTTTCTCCCGAAAATCCTCTTCTTAGTTCTCGTATAACCTTTCCAACCGAGAATGATCATGTTGGCCGCTTCTTCCTTCGCAGTGTCAATGATCGCGGTGACAATATCGTGGGACACGGAAACAAGCGCCCGAGTCGGGACACCTCTCAGCTCAGCGTAAACTTTGAGTTTCTCCAACATTTTCTTTCTTTCCTCAACAACTTTTCTGTCAACCGCGTCAATAGGGACGGCAGTAGGAACCTCGACAATGTTGGTGAGAAGAATTTCTCCGTGATTTTTTGCAGCGACGATACATCCCAGATCGATCAGCCCAACATTCCTTACGTCATCAACGGGTATCAGAACTCTAAACTTTCTGAGCTCCTCTGGTGTCAGTAACATTCTTGCTGGGACTTCGATTTTCTCGATTTCTTTTCGCCCTTTTGCAAAGTAATGAATGAGAAGTCCCGAGTAGATCACTGCAAGGGCAATATACCACGCAAGAGGTTCAAAATTAAATAAGGAAGCGGCGAGAAAAACTTTCGCTCCAATTGCAATTAGGGGCAAAACCGGAAAAAGCGGAATTAGGAAATGTCTTTTCGCATCTGGTCTCTTCCACCTTAGTGCGATTGCTGAAATATTGACAAGAATGAAAAGAAGCAATATCAGAATGTCAGCGACGGCAGCGACCTGAGCAATTGGCAAAAATGCTGAAGCGAATATAATTATACCACCGCTTAGGAAGATGGCAACCGAGGGCGTGTGGTTCTTACGGTTAAGCTTGCCAAAAGCTACTGGCAGATTACCGTCACGTCCCATAGCAAACGAAACGCGCGAAGATGAAAAAATCACGGAATTTACTGCCGCAATCGAGCCAATGATAATGCCGACAGATATAATCGCTCCACCGAAAACGGGAACGACCTTCTGGGAGGCGACAACGAGTGCTTCCTGCCCCTTTCCAATCGCGGCTAACTGAGCAATTGGTTGCCAGCCCATGACTGCAATGGTCAATGCGGTGATTGTAATGAAAAGAATTGCACTGATCGTGATACAAAGAAACATCGCGCGGGGAACAGTTCTCTCAGGATCTTTTGTTTCTTCGCCTGTTTGTGCGACAATCTCGTAACCTTCAAAGATCATGAAGGTAAAACCCATGGAAGTTGCGATGCTCATGTAACCCATTGGAATAAAAGGCTCAAACGCATTTTGTACTCCATTACCGCTTAACAATGCAATAATGCAGAAAACCATGTATATCACAATGATACCAAGGAGCATGGCCGAAATAATGACCTCAGATTTCCCGGCTCCCTTCACACCGCGGTAATTGAGAAAGATGAAAAAGGCCGAGATTCCCACAGCGAAAAGCTTCGATATCATTTCAGAAGAGATACCAAAAAAAGAAATGCCGTATTGGACAAAGAGCGCGCTAACCCCAAGGCCGAAACCCAACGCATAAACAGCGCATGCAATGCAATGACCGACCCACGACATCCATCCACCGAGAAAACCCATTGGAGGAAAGAGCGCTTCTTTAATCCACAGGTATCCTCCGCCCGTTTCCGGAAAGGCACTTGAAAGTTCGGCATACGACATCGCTGTGAGAAGCGTAATAAAGAAGTTAAGAACGAGGGCAAGAAGAATTGCAGGGCCCGCAATGCCGATAGCGATGCCAACAAGAACGAAAATCGTCGAGCCAATATTAGGCCCGATTCCTATCATTAAGACTTCCAAAAGTCCGAGGTCCCTCCGTAATGTGACCTCTACGCCTGACGACCCCGAACCTTCTTTGTTGGCCATGATTATCGCACAGTTATGAAGTGGGGCGAAATAAGTGTTTCCACAAGAATAGAATGGATTGATAACGCAAAGGTAATCAATCCAAGACCTGATTGCCTTTGACTTTTCCGCTTATTTCTTTCATATTGATGAGGCTCACGGTCCTTCCTCTTCTGCGGGCTTATCGGTTAACCTCAGGCACGGATTAAATCGCATCCCAGACTAGCTATAAAAAAAAGATAATGATCATGATTGAACCCAAATTAGAGGAAACTGTGTTCTTGTTTACAATCTTTCCGATCTAAATGCATCTCGATGATGCAAGGAATGCACGATTACCTTCGAGTCCTTCTTTCAATTGTTCTTCTGACTTCTTTGGAGCAAACGAAGAAAGGCAAAATCGAACTATAATTTCTCATCTAGACACTTTTTCTATTCGTAACCTGGGAAAGAGTCCCTTGTTTGTTCCTTCAACCTACCGCATGGGCCTTCGAAAGATCCCCTCGACCTCGTAAACTTTCGATGTTGTGAACATGCACATGTTCTCCCTTTCTTATGCCCGAAGTTGCGCGCCCAATGACCTCTCCATATTTGATAATCTCAGATCCCTTGGAGATGTCCGTGAGTGCAAACTTGTGCCCAAAAGGAATGTCCTGAATGACTTTAACCTTCTCCTCTTTTTCCCCCTTAATCATAACTGTTTCGCCAGATTTAATATCGGTCAGCGCCGTTGCGACATTGTCTTTTTCGTTGATCTTAATCGCCTTCGCCTTCATGAGACCCTACCTCTTTCTTTCAAGACAGGTAACACATCGCCACCATGATGAATGATGCCCACGGTCGCATCGCGTCCATGTCTTTCCAAGGCCAACTTCAAGGCATCTTCCACCGAATCGGCATGCCCCATATTCATCTTCTGCTTCATTTCTCTTGTTAGTCCTTCTGATACGACGAGCACGTTAACGCCTTCCACTCCTTTCTTTATGAGCATCAGAAGAGAGCCTGCAACTTTGTCATCAATAAGATCGCATTTCATGATTTGTTTGAGTTCCTGATAGGTGTGCTGCCCTTTCTCAGCGAGTAATGGGTGCGTCGGAGAGAGGCCATCTGGGGCAGCTGTGACAAAAATCACGGTTCCACCGTCTTTGACAACGCGTCTCGAATACGAAAGCGGCTTCGTAGCCTGCCACATATCAAGATCGGCTGGATACGCTTCTACGATTACGATATCCGCTTTCTCCTCGACATTTCTCACAAAAATACGCTTCGATATTTCAATTCCGGCATCGTGAGCGATAATTGGATCACCAGCAACAACTTTAACAAGCTGCCCTCTGCTATTGATAACGGCATTCACGATGAAACGCAACCCTGCTTTCAATGCGACAGCGCGCATCTCCTGCATCACTTTATTCCTCGGCATACCAGCATAATCAAGCACCCTGTCATCATCATCAAAAATCAGGTAATGGGTTGCGGCTGTCGTCTCAGGACCGCAAATACCTGGCTGAACGATTTTCGCGCCGCCTGAAAAACCCGCCCAACAATGAGGAACAATGCTCCCAACACCGATAAGAAAATCCGCCTCATATGCCATTCGGTTAATCGTCACAGGGGTTCCATTCGAGGTCGTCCCAATATACACGAGATTTTGAGGATCCATCCATTCATGATTAACGACCCTGACCCTCGAAACGACCTCGCTTCCGAAGTTCTTGACGATCTCCTCTTCAGTCATATATCGATGAGTGCCCAAGCCGATGAGAACAGTGACCTTTTCATCGCTGACGCCAGCACAATTGAGCTCATCAAGAATTATTGGCAGGATAACCTTCTTCGGTGTCGAGCGCGTGAAATCATCCGCAATGATCACGACATTCATGTGTGGTTTGATCAGTTTGCTCAATCGCTCACTGTTGATCGGATTTGAAACTGCATCTGCAACAGCTTTATGTTCATCAGCAACCGCGGGCAGATCATTGGGTGAAAGTTCCCAGATAATATTCTTTGATGGAATCTCCACCGCAATTTCTTTTTCTCCGTACCTAATGGGGATTTCCATACTGCTCAGAATAGTAATCAAATGTCGACCTACTTACATATTATCACTGATCTCCGAAAATTTTCGAATTATCAGAGATCAAATGTGATCTTCTCAAGTTGACAATCATCGAAAAAGGCCGTTCATAAGAGCGGTTTTGGCTGACGATTTTCATATTCGAATGGCAATGAAGCTCTGTGGATAACTAAAGTGCCCTCAAAGTGATATGCACGATTGAGTACTAGCTTCTTTCCGAGTTCAGAGACAGCAAAAACAGGTATTGATACTCCTATTTGTACCTTCGATGACTTACCAACGATTTCTCTTACGTAGCGGGAAGCACACCCCCATACTATATCCGCATATTGCGCAAGCGTCCTCGCTTCATTTTCCCCAATCCCCGTATTGTGCACAGCGAAAACGATTGGTCTCACACCAAGCTGTTCTCCCGTTTCCCTGAGAGATCTTGCATCATCAG
>JANHAK010000095.1 GCA_024464195.1 Methanomassiliicoccales archaeon
GCGAATATACAAAAGCTGCAATTGCCAAAGGACTTGAACTGGCAAAACTGATGAATGCGGAAGTCACAGCAATGTACGTCGTTGATCAGACTTCCTTTATCAATTTTCCAATGGATTCGACGATGGTCAGCGTTTACTCACTTCTTGAGAAAGAAGGTAAAGAAGCTGTTGAATACGTCAGAAAAGAAGGAGAAAAGATTGGTGTGAAGGTTGAGACTATCGTCGAGGAAGGATCGCCTGTGAGAAAAATTGTCGATGCGTCGAAGAATTTCGATCTCATTGTTATGGGTACACTGGGTCGCACTGGATTTTCAAAACTACTGCTAGGCAGCGTGGCGGAAAGAGTGGTCAGGTATGCAGAGTGCCCTGTCATGGTCGTCAGGGCAACTAGGAGGGAATAGCAATGACCCTGATCGAAGAGATCATGACTCCCAATCCAATCGTAGCACAAATTCCAAGCAGCAGAAATGAAGTCCTCAAAATCATGGTTAAACACAACCTTACAGGCCTGCCAGTTATAAGGAGAAATGATGGAATTCTGGCAGGAATGATCACGAGACAGGACATCTTCGAAAAACCCGATGAAGAGCAACTCGCTCTCATCATGAACAGAGATCCACCCGTTATCGGTCCGAAAGACACTGTGAAAAAAGCCGCAGAATTATTCATCACCAATCAGGTCAGACATCTGCCAGTTGTCGACGGAGGTAAACTGATCGGCATCGTGACGCCTACTGATCTTTTGAGCGTTGTCGAAAAGATCGCAACGCATATCCCTGTTGAGAAGGTGATCAGATCCCCATGCATTCCGATTTATCAGGACGCGCCCCTCGCGGTCGCCCTTGTCACATTCAAGGTAAGCAAGGCTAGCGCGTTGCCGGTTCTCGACGATACTGGTAGACTTGTCGGAATCCTTACAGACAGAGATATCTTCAACAAATCGTATATTAATGGTTCTGTGGCAATGGCTGACCTCGGAATCGGACAGGACGAGGATGAATGGACGTGGGAAGGTCTCAGGAATGTGATGAAGCTCTGGTATGAAGTTTCAAAAATCGAGCTACCTGGTTTGCCAGTGAGAGAGATCATGGTGCGAGAGCCTGTGACTGTTTTCAAGAAGACAAGCGTCTCTGAGGCGGCACGTATCATGAGGAAGAACGACTTTGGTCAGCTGCCTGTTAGGGATTCAAAGGATAATTTACTTGCGATGATTTACGATTTCGATGTCATTTCTGTTCTGCTAGGTGGTTAATGATGGACGCGAGTGATATTCTTGCACTCTGCAAGCGTAGAGGATTCATCTGGCCTGCATTCGAGATCTATGGTGGCGTTGCGGGCATGTATGATTACGGTCCGCTCGGCATCGCGATGAAAAATAACATCATTGATATTTGGCGGAAGGCGTACACCTTGGGAGAAGGATTTATCGAGATTGACGGTCCCACAATCGGCCCTGAAATCGTATTTAAGGCATCAGGCCACGTTGACGCGTTCTCCGATTCGATAGTCTCCTGCACAAAGTGCAAAGAATCATTCCGGGCGGATCACTTGGCGAAGGGCTTGCACAGTAACCCAGACTCCCTTTCTAATGAGGAACTTTCGAAATTGCTAAGAGAGAATGGTGTTAGGTGCCCTGAGTGTGGTGGAGATCTAACAGATGTCGAAGATTTCAACCTCATGTTCAAAACTACGATAGGTCCTGGTGCGGGAAGAGTAGGATATTTGAGACCAGAAACGGCTCAGGGCATTTTCGTCGATTATTTGCATCTTTACAGATTTGTAAGGGAGAAGTTACCGTTTGGTGTTATTCAGATCGGACGGGGCTACAGAAACGAGATTTCACCACGGCAGGGTATCATTAGGCTGCGAGAATTCAATATGATGGAAGCTGAACTCTTTGTTGATCCAGAGAACAAGTCCTGGCCGAGATTCGATAAAATCAAGAATGAAAAGATGAAACTTGTTCCGAACAATGGCGACGAGATCGAAATCACTGTCGGAGAAGCGGTCGAAAGGCGTATGATCGGTAATGCGACGCTGGCCTATTTCATGTATTTCACACAAGAATTTTTGAAGACCGTTGGTATTGATCCAAACCGCCTCCGGTTCAGACAACATTTGCAGACGGAAATGGCTCATTACGCGTCGGATTGCTGGGATGCGGAAGTGCTTTTGTCATACGGATGGACGGAGGTTGTTGGCATCGCTGATCGGGGATGCTGGGATCTTTCTAGACATATCGAATACTCGAATGCTGATCTCACGGCTTTCAAGAAGTATGAGGAGCCGGTCGAAATTGAAAGAGAAGTCATTAAACCAAAGTACGAGCTTTTAGGTCCCAAATTCAAGGGAAAATCAGCGAAAATCGGAAAGGCGCTGGAGGAGATCGATCCCTCTAAAATCAAAAATGGAAACATCACGATTGATGTTGATGGCGAAAAGATAACAGTAGGAAGCGAATTCTTTGAAATTGTCAGGATAAAGGAGAAGGTGACGGGCAGAAAAATCGTGCCACATGTGATCGAGCCGTCCCATGGACTAGATAGGATATTCTATGCATGCCTCGAACATGCGTATACTCAAAAGAGTGATGGCTATGTCGTGCTGAGACTCAAACCTGCTGTTGCTCCGATCAAGGTCGGAGTATTCCCACTCATGGTAAAAGATGGCCTTGATGTAAGAGCTGCGGAAATCGATGAACGTATACGGATGTCCGGCATCGCTTCGTATTACGACGATTCTGGCTCGATCGGCAGAAGGTATGCCAGAATGGATGAGATTGGCACACCATGGTGCATTACAGTTGATTACGAGACATTAAAAGATGGAACAGTGACGATCAGAGACAGAGATACGACGAGGCAGGTTAGGATCCATCAGGAAAGGATTATTCCAACGATAAATTCGCTGCTTTGCGGCACACCTTTCAGCGCATTGGAACAGTAATCGATCATCGGACGATTAATGCTCGCAGGGTGTGAAATCCGTGGCAGGTATCAGACACGACAGAAATCATTCTAATATGTCTTGATGGATATGTATAGGAGGTGAGAGTTTTTGAAGGGAGAAAATCTAGAATCAGTGAAGGTGAGAGAGCAAATTCGGTCAGTGCTCGATTTGACAAAGGCTGGTGATATCATGAAGACTGAGTTTGAGGTGGTCGATCCTGAGACAACAATTTCTACTGTCGTTTCAAGGATGAGAGCACTGGACCTTCATGAAATACCAGTTGTTGAAGATCACAATAAGTTTATAGGTATTGTGAGTTACGCTTCACTCATCAAGCGGAGGAACCTACCAATCACAACTAAGGCAAAATCGGTCATCGAAATTCCTCCGAAAATCACATCAAACACCGTTCTCACCGATCTTGCTGAAAAAGTCGTTTCAACGAGTTACCGCCAAATGCCAGTCCTCAGGGGTAAGAGGATTTCTGGCATCGTTTCCAGAGAGGATATTGTGAGAATCGTCCCGAAGGTCAAGGAGCTCGCATCGATGCCTGTATCGGAGATCATGACAACAGATGTTCAATCAGTTCGAGAAAAAGATCCAATCAGAGTCGCAGTCGATCTGATGTCGAAGCTTGAGATCAGGACATTGCCGGTCGTTGATGACGATGGGAAATTGATCGGCATCATAGGGATAAAGGATATCATCAACTATAACTGGCAGGAACAGAGAAGGGAAACCGTTGGCGAACTCGTGGGGAGTAGCAAACCTATTGAGATTGAAGTTGGTTCCTTGGCAATTGATCATCCGCTGACCGTGGCGCCACAAACGCATCTGCAAGAAGCGATCAGGATCATGATAGAGAACAAAATTTCAACGCTTCCAATCGTCGAAGATGAGAAGTTAAAAGGAATCATCACCACCTACGATATCGTTGAACTCGTTGCATCGTTCAAGGCAAGGGACATGGTCTATGTGCAAATCACTGGTCTAGAAGAGGAAGATCGCTTGTCCCTTGACGTGATGGACGAAGAAATCGAGAGAGAATTGAAAAAAATCGCTAAGATATCGAAACCGACTCTTTTCACCCTCCATGTTTCAAAATACAACGAAGCTGGTAACGTAGCGAAATACAGTCTCAATGGTCGCCTCATTACCGAGGATAAAGTATTCGTAGCGAAGGCGACTGAGTGGAATCTAATGAAGGCAACAATATCATTGATGCACACACTTTCAGAGATGGTTAAGGACGCAAAAGAGGAGATGGTCACCCAGAGAAAAAATGTAAGGATATCTTCATGATAAGGCATGAGCAATCTTTTTTAGCACACCTACCTTATTTCCCTTCCCTATGAGCCAATACGATCCCGTGCCGACAGAAAGGAAATGGCAACAGAAATGGAAGGAATGGGGAATCTATCGATTCGATTTCTCGTCTTCCAAACCAGTGTACAGCATTGACAACCCGCCTCGGTACACTTCCGGAGCTCTTCATCTTGGTCATGCAACTGGTTATTCCCTCATCGACTTTGCGGCGCGATACAGGAGAATGAGGGGGTACAATGTTTTCTTCCCCCTTTGCTTCGATGTCAATGGCACACCAACGGAAGTTAAAGTGGAAAAAGAATACGGAATCACGAAATTATCAGTTCCGAGGCAAGAGTATATCAGACTCTGCAAAGAGTATGCCGAAAGTTTCATCGATGAGATGACACGGCAATTCGAGATCCTTGGCACCTGCATGGATTCGAGCATTTACTATCAGACGGATGCTCCGTACTACAGGAGAATCACTCAGATTTCGTTTTTGCGCATGTTGAAAAAGGGACTTGTTTATAAAGGAACCTTTCCAGTCAATTGGTGTCCCAGATGCATCACGGCACTTGCAGACGCGGAAGTTGAATACGAGCGGAATGTGACGAATCTCAATTACATCAAATTCAAAATCAAAGGCACAAGCGATTATGTGATTATAGCAACGACGAGACCTGAGCTTATCTGCACATGCCAGATTGTCGCGGTACACCCTGATGATAAGAAACATAAAACACTCGTTGGGAAAACGTTGTTAACACCTCTTTATGAAAAAGAGGTCACCGTAATTGCAGATAATAAGGTTGACCCTGGCTTTGGTTCTGGCGTTGTTATGATTTGCACGATCGGGGATAAAGACGACCTCGAATGGGTGATGAAGTATAACCTCCCTCTTGAAAAAGGGATCGACGAACAGGGTAAAATGACGGAGATCGCAGGACCCTATGCCGGTCTCAAAGTAAAAGAGGCGAGGAAACGCATCATTGAAGATCTCAAAAAAGCAGGATTACTTACCAAACAGATTGAGATTGAACAGAATGTCGGCACTTGTTGGCGATGCCATGAACCGATTGAATATCTGCAGATTCCTCAGTGGTTCCTGAAAACGCTCGATTTCAAAGATGAAGTTCTCGCAAAGGCAGAGGAGATCAGGTGGTTCCCCGAATTCATGAAGATCAGGCTGAGAGATTGGGTTGAGTCTCTTGAATGGGATTGGGTCATTTCCAGGCAGCGATACTTCGCCACGCCGATCCCCCTATGGGAATGCGTGAATTGCGGTGAAATCGTGCCAGCCC
>JANHAK010000096.1 GCA_024464195.1 Methanomassiliicoccales archaeon
CGATGGAGGATACTCAGTTGGTCAAAGGAGTTATTCTTGACAAGGAGCCAGTTCACCCTGCGATGCCGAAGAGGGTTGAAAAGGCGAAGATCGCGCTCGTTGATGCCGCTCTTGAGATCAAGAAGACTGAAATCGATGCGAAGATCGAGATTCGGGATCCTTCGCAACTTCAGGCCTTCCTTGCCGAAGAGGAAAACATGCTGAGAAAGATGGTTGAACAGGTCAAGAATTCGGGTGCGAATGTCCTGTTCTGCCAGAAGGGAATTGATGATCTAGCTCAGCACTTCCTTGCGAAGGAGAAGATATTCGCTCTCAGGCGTGTCAAGAAATCAGATATGGAGAAGTTGGCGAAGGCGACTGGTGCGACAATCGTCAGCAAGCTCAGTGAACTCAGTAGCAAAGATCTCGGTCATGCGGATCTCGTTGAAATGAGGAAATATCAAGAAGACGAGATGACCTTTGTTACGGGCTGCAAGAATCCAAAGTCCGTATCAATCTTGATCCGTGGTGGAACGGAGCACGTTGTTGACGAAATCGAGCGCTCACTCGAAGACGCGATGAGCGTTGTCGCTGTCGCGATTGAAGACGGCAAGATGATCACTGGTGGCGGATCCACAGCTGTCGAGCTTGCGATGAAGCTGAGGGAATATGCCGCATCAGTCGGTGGAAGAGAACAGATTGCGATCGACGCATTTGCAAGCGCCCTGGAAGTTGTCCCAACGGCACTCGCTGAGAACGCAGGTCTTGATCCTATCGATGTGTTGATCGAATTAAGAAAAGCGCACAAGAGCGGCGAGAAGCACGCAGGTGTGAACGTCTTCACAGGTAAGGTCACCGATATGCTTAAGGAGAATGTCCTTGAGCCGATCCGCGTCGGTAGGCAGGCGATTAACTCAGCAACGGACGCTGCAGTTATGATTCTGAGAATCGATGACGTCATCGCTGCAAAGGGCGGGTCTAAGCCTGGGCCGGGACAACCGGGCGGACCGACTGAGGCTAGCTTGAAGCCTGAAGAAGACTGATCAAATTCAGGGAGCACAAATCTTTCTGCGCTCCCTCCACTATCATTTTTTATTTTTTCATGATTGTTGGTGCGAGGTGCTGCTATGGTTGACAAAAGTGGCGTGAATACCGAGACCATGGAAACAACTGGGGAACTAAAAAACCAGGAAGACGTGCAGCGCCTACTCGGTGAAATAGAAAACCTTCGCAAGCGGATGGAAGAATTGAAAAAAGAACTGGATAAACAAACAAGTCTAGCTAAAGAATATTTAGACCTTGCAAAGCGCATTCAGGCTGACTTCGACAATCACAAGAAGCGCATTGTGAAAGAAAGAGAGGAGATTATCCGATGTGCCAATGAGAATCTTATCTGTGATCTCTTGCCTACGGTTGATGACCTTGAAAGGGCTCTGAGTGCAAATTGTCAGCCTGAAGAACTCAGAACTGGTTTGAATCACATTTACAATAATTTAATGTCATTGCTTCATTCCTATGGTTTGAAGGAGATACCCTCAGATGGCAAATTCAATCCAGAATATCATGAGGCAATCGCTGTTGAGGAGGGAGAGGAGGGAAAGATACTTGAAGTGTATCAAAAAGGGTATCTCCTCGGATCGAGGGTTATCAGACATTCCAAAGTGAAAGTGGCAAAGGAAAAATCAGGAGGTGATGATAATGCCAAAGATAATCGGAATTGATCTCGGAACGAGTAACTCGGCAGCAGCCGTGATGGAAGGTGGAAGACCAACGATTATCCCGAGCGCTGAAGGAACGAGCCTTGGAGGAAAAGCTTTTCCTTCATATGTCGCCTTTACTAAAGATGGCCAGTTGTTGGTGGGAGAACCCGCTAGGCGGCAGGCTATTACGAATCCTGAAGGCACGATCACGGCGATTAAAAGAAAAATGGGAACGGATTACAAGGTCAGAGTTTTTGGGAAGGAGTACACGCCTCAGCAGATATCAGCGTTTATCCTTCAAAAGATCAAGCGGGATGCGGAGGCCTATCTTGGAGAAGAGGTGAAGAAAGCCGTCATCACAGTTCCTGCGTATTTTAACGACAACCAGAGGCAGGCGACTAAAGACGCAGGTGAGATCGCGGGGCTCGAAGTCGTAAGAATCATCAATGAGCCCACGGCAGCCGCTCTTGCGTATGGGATTGATAAAGCAGGAAAGTCTCAAAAGATCATGGTTTTCGATCTTGGCGGTGGCACGCTCGATGTAACAATTATGGAATTCAGCGAGGGCGTTTTCGAAGTTCTTTCGACGAGTGGCGATACTCAACTTGGCGGAACCGATATGGATGAGGCACTTATCAGGTACGTCGTGGAGAATTTCAAGAAAGACACTGGCATCGATTTAACACAGGATAAAATGGCGATGTGGAGAGTGAGAGAAGCGTGCGAGAAGGCCAAGATTGAACTTTCGACGACGATGTCCACAGACATCAACCTCCCATTCATCACAGCGGACGCCTCTGGGCCAAAGCACCTAGCGATGACGATCACGAGGGCAAAACTTGAGGAGCTCGTCACGCCAATCGTCGAAAGGTGCAAGGGGCCGATGATTACAGCGATGGATGACGCTCATTTGAAACCGGAGGACATCGACTCGGTCATCCTTGTCGGTGGCCCGACACGGATGCCGATCGTTCAGAGACTCGTAGAAAGGGTCGTCGGAAAGAAGATTCAACGTGGCATTGATCCAATGGAATGCGTGGCTATGGGAGCAGCGATTCAGGGTGCCGTTCTAGCTGGAGAAATCAAGGACGTCTTGCTCCTCGACGTAACGCCACTTTCGCTCGGCATCGAAACGCTCGGCGGAATCACCACGAAACTGATTGAGCGCAATACGACAATTCCGACGAGGAAGAGCCAGATATTCACTACAGCGGCCGACAACCAGACAAGTGTTGAGATTCACGTCGTGCAGGGAGAAAGGGAAATGGCGAAGGACAACACCTCGTTGGGGAGGTTTCACCTTACTGGTATTCCACCAGCGCCCAGAGGCGTTCCCCAGATCGAGGTCACATTCGACATCGATGCGAACGGGATATTACATGTTTCCGCAAAAGATCTGGGAACCGGCAAACAACAGAGTATTACGATTACGGCGAGCACAAAGCTTTCGAAAGAAGAAATCGAGAGAATGATTGCCGAAGCTCAGAAGTTCGCCGAGCAGGATAAGAAACAGAGGGAGAAGGTCGAGGCAATCAACCAGGCAGACGCGATGATTTACAATGCGAACAAAACGCTACAGGAACTTGGGGAGAAGGTAACTAAAGAAGAGAAAGAGCGAATTGAAAAAGCGATCGATGAACTGAAATCAGCGATGTCTGGTGGCGAAACGGCGACAATTAGAGCAAAGACAGACGCGTTGATGAAAGAGGTCTTCCAGATGTCTTCGCGGATCTACCAAAGCGCCTCTCATCAAAAGGAAGAGGGAGGTCAGAGAAAGGAGGGTGAAAGCGGCGGAAAGGACGACAATAAAGGTGATGGTGAAGGCTTTGTCGACGCCGATTACAGAATTGTTGATGACAAATGATCATTGAGACTCAGGATCCCAGGTTATGACAAAGCGCGATTATTACCAAATATTGGGCGTCAGCAAGGACGCCACAGTCGACGAGATCAAGAAGGCTTACCGTAGGTTAGCGCGACAGTATCATCCAGATGTTTCGCAACTTGACAGGAAGACAGCAGAGGAGAAATTTAAGGAGATTTCGGAAGCGTATGAGGTTCTCGTCGACGAGGAAAAAAGAAAACTCTATGACATGTATGGGCACGCTGGTGTTAGTGGGCAGTTCAGAGACGGACAGTTTACCTGGAGAGACTTCAGTCACATGTCCGACCTACGTGATATATTCTCCGATCTTGGCAATTTCGGGTTTGGCGACTTTGCATTTGGGGACCTGGGATTCGGTGACAGCATTTTTGACATTCTTTTCGGGCGTAGAGATGCATATCGGAGAGGTAGAGAGGGGCCGCGAAGGGGGCAGTCTCTGCGTTATGACATTGAAATCACGCTTCAGGAAGCTGCGACTGGTGTAACAAAGGAGCTTGCAATTCCTCATTCGGTGAAATGCGAGGATTGTGGTGGTACTGGTGCGAAGGATGGTAAGATTTCCACTTGTCCAGCCTGCGATGGAAAGGGGCAGAAAAGTACGGTGGAGCGCAGAGGATATAGCCAGTTCATTTCAATCACCACATGCCCACGGTGTAGGGGAACTGGTAAAATCGTGGTTGAGCCGTGCCCGAAATGTCATGGAGAGGGCATCACATATAAGACTTCGAGAATTAGTATCACGATCCCAAAAGGCGTTGAGGACGGCACACGCCTACGGATACCAGGTGCTGGAGAAGCTGATGTAGAGGGGGGACCGCCTGGTGATCTTTTCGTCGTTGTGCATGTTAAGGAAGATGAGCTCTTTAAACGCAATGGCGCGGACATCTGGATTGATTGGCCAATCTCGTTCCCTCAAGCAGCACTTGGTGCGGAGATCGAAGTTCCGACTCTGTGGGGTAAAGTGAAGTTAAAGATCCCGCCTGGCACGCAAGGTGGCACCGTATTCAGATTGCGGGGGAGTGGAATTGAAAAATTCGATGGTTCTGGCAGAGGGGATCAGTTCGTGCGTGTCAAGATCGAAGTACCCCAGAAGCTGACAGAAGAACAAAAGAATCTGCTAAAAAAGTTTGCAGAATTGGAAAACGAACCGAAGGGACGTTTTAGCAGGTTTAAAAAAGGGTCCTGATCGAATTTTCTGATTCAGATACATAAATTCTTTTCGGAAATTCTTAACTAGCGAATTGTGCTTCATCCTTAGTTTCGCTCCTGAGACGTTCGAAGGCATTTCGTATGGCAAGTTTTAGAGGGTATGATGAACGGGTGTGGATTCTTTTCATCGGCCGGACGATCGCTGCGGCTGGTTTCTCAATCGTTATGCCATTTCTTGCGATCTACCTTCACGAGAAACTTGCCGTCCCAATGTCAATTGTGGGCTTGATTTTTCTCATTTCTTCGGCAATTGGTGCTGTTGGACAATTGGTAGGTGGAGAGGTAGCCGACAGATTAGGTCGAAAAAGCGTGATGGATTTGTCGATTGGCGCGAGGGCCGCGATTTTTGTTATGATCAGCTTTGCCGTTGCCACCGACGCTAGTTTCTTATTGATCGGTGTTTTCGTTGTCATTAGCAATTTCCTTGGATCCTTGTTTGAACCCGCTTCAAATGCGATGGTCGCAGACATTGTTGAACCAGCGAAACGATTGGAAGCTTACGGCTTGCTGAGGATAGGAGTCAACATCGGATGGGCTCTAGGTCCACTGATCGGTGGTTTTCTTGCCGCATTCTCATATTCATCGCTTTTTCTTTTGACCGCCGCGACGAGCGCCACGGTTGCTCTTCTCATTTACTTCAAAGTCGAAGAATCGATAAAGCCAAGCGATTCTAACGATCGCTTCAGTTTTAGAGATCTACTGAAACTGAGGAATGACCACCGGTTTCTCGTTTTTTGTGTGTTTTCGCTCATCCTTTGGATCGTCGTCGCACAAATGTCCTCGA
>JANHAK010000097.1 GCA_024464195.1 Methanomassiliicoccales archaeon
CCACGAAACAAAGATCCAGATGTATGCGCTCGCTATCGGCGAATTGAGACCGAGGATATTGATGATGATGTAAAACATTAGGATTGTTAGTGAGACTGTTAGAATTAATGTCAGAAAACCTTTGAGCGGTTGTTTGAAATTTTGTAAAGGCCACGATTCTAGTTGCCATGAAAATGCAACCAACCACCATATCCATGTAACGAACCAAAGCCCGCCGTCAGGTTGAAAGAAGCTTGTGTCAAAAAGTCTAAAAGAATATTCAAGGACCAATGACATCGCGGCCATTATTGTAAAAATCATTATTCCTTTGATAGGTTGAGGGGAATCTGAGACTGGCCATTGATCTAAGCAGAAAAACATATAAACGAAGAAAGCGAACCAGATCGCAGGAATCATACCGCATGCTATGGTTGTTAGGATCGCAAAAGTGTACATGAATAGTGCACTGAGACAAACAGCCTTTGGCTGCTTATATTTCGCGGCAAAAGGATTGCCAAAAGCGATGACCAATCCTATTCCGAGAAATAGATTCGATATTATTGGCCAATAGAATTCTTGACCGTAGCCCAAAGCATTCATCACGAAGGGGTGAAGGATTCCCGCCGTCAGTGCGATCAAAAGAAAGATAAGACCCCATACTGGTTGTTTGATTTTTTTCAGAGGCTCTCTATTGGTCAATGAAATGACAAATGCTGACCAGACAAAAAACAAAGCGAAAACGCTGAGCAACCCTGGATCGACGTGAAAAATATTTTCACCAATTAGAATGAAAATGATGGAACTAAAAATCACGCAGGAAATGGGGATAAGTCCCCTAAGCGGTTGTTTAGCCAGTATCAGGTCATCCACCCTCTAGGCTGATTCTCTCATTGTGTGCTTTTATTATACTTAGCTTAATCAGATTTCACCGAGTTCTATTTCTCAGAGGCCCCTGTAGTGATTTTGCTGGACCAACGAACGTTTCATATCCAACTTCCCACAGCATCTGTTTACATTCTTCAACCGATCGCCCTCTTCCTTTGCTTGTTTCTTCCTCTGTATCCCTGGGATTGGGGCCGGTTTCCGCATAAATTTGATTGCAGCCAGCCAAGAGAGATGGCATATTGGGCTCGTGCACTCCCATCGCCATTATATTCTTTCCCATCACCAGCCTTGTAACGGCCTCGATTTTGGCGAGTTCGATCTCAGATATCTGTCCATGTGCGGAGATTGGTGTTCCTGGAATCGTGATACGCCTCATTGTTGCCATAACGGTTGGTTCAAGATCCTTTCCGAGAAATATCCTATCTACAATTTCTTCAATCGAGTGCTCCGGTCCAATTGGTTCGACGCAAAAACTCAAATCAAGGCCTGCGTCTTTCGCAGATTTGATAGTGCGTATTCTCATAGAAGGGTCGATACGAGTGTTCACCCCTTCTCCGAGCCTGAGAACGTGGTAGACCGCGGTGAATCCAGCCTCAACGAGCTCATGCGCCTCGCCCGGTCCAAAATCGCCGATGTTTGCGACAAGCGGCATGTTGGGGTTGATCGCCTTTCTAACGGATTTCCCAATTTCCAAGAATCTTGAGAATTCATAGTCTGCTGTTGTCATCAAGAAGATTGCGTTAGCTCCGGCATTCTCGAAGTTTTTAGCTCTTCTCACGACTTCATCTTCGGTTAATTCAATTGTTTTTGAGGCGATTCCATGTTTCTCCGCAAAAACACAGAATTCACAGCTTTTACTGCATGGTGCCCAGTTCAAACCGATTTGAGCATGAATCTCGCCCTTGTTATTAAATTGTCGTCGAGAAAGATGATCAGCTGTGTGCATCAACAGATACATTTCCTTGCTCTTAGGTTTGATTTCTTTCAAGAGTGTCAGAGCCTCTTCTCTAGAAATTCCATCGCCACTTTCTGCCTGTTTTAGAATTGACTCAATTTTCAATCAAATTCCTCCGTAGAACTACAAATGACTAATTTAGAGAAAGTATAAATAATTTAAATGAAAGTCTAATATTCGACCATCATGGAATTACATTGATCACTCCCTCGTGCGTGAAGAAAATAATGGTAACAGAAATCTGGGTATCGTGATTCCGGTATATCGTTCGCCCAGCCTTCTATTAAGATGCTCAGGAAATGAATAGCGTTTTCCCTTTCCGGTAAAAATAATTACTAAGAAGAGGTGCGGCAAATGATCAATGAACTCTTCGTGCACAAGAGTTCCAACATAAGTTTCATGACGGATTAATTTGTCCAGATAATGCGGTTTTGGCCAAATTTATTCTTAATAATTCATTCGCGTGGATGGTAGTTTTCACTTCTTAAATCAATCAATAAAATTGTTCCTCAGAAAGTCTCCATGTATCAAGCGTTTCAAAACAAAGGATTAGAGACTTCCCCAATTAGAATATAGATGTATATCATGAAAGTGCGGGCGTCGGGATTCGAACCCGAGTTTTAAGCTTGGCAAGCTTAAGTGATAACCAGCTACACTACGCCCGCTCTTATCGAAATCACTGAACGTAATGGCCAAATATAAACTTTGTTTTGCGTCCGATGCCAGGGCTTGCTTTGAAGTTAATCATCGAAATGTTAATACGAGATGTCTGATATCAATGGCAGTCATTAGAGTGAATAAAATGGTCAAGAGTTTTGAAACATTTGGTATCGATGATAGAATTTTGAAAGCCATAAACAAGATGGGGTTTGTGGAACCTACACCCGTACAAATTGCTGCGATTCCCTTTATGATGGAAAAACGAGATGTAATCGTCCAGGCCCAGACAGGCACGGGCAAAACGGCGGCTTTTGCAATCCCAATCTTACATAATATTAATAAATTGAAGAAAGAATTGGATCATCCAGTAAAAGGACCTTTTGCCTTGGTTCTCGTTCCAACAAGGGAGCTAGCGATTCAAGTTTCCGAAGAAATGGCAAGACTTGGTCAGTATCTCAAAATCAGATTGTTACCCGTTTATGGTGGTCAATCGATCTCTCTTCAGTTAAAAGAACTCGAAAAGGGCGTCGATATTGTTGTTGGGACGCCTGGTAGAATCATCGATCATCTTAAAAGAGGATCACTAAATCAACAGTACATCAGATTTGTTGTTCTTGACGAAGCCGACCGGATGCTTGATATGGGTTTCATTGATGATATTAAATTTATTATTAATCGCCTTCCGAAAGAAAGACACACATCGCTTTTTTCCGCAACAATCCCAGAGGAGATCCGAAGACTTGCGATCGATCACATGCACCAACCAGAAACGATCATTGTGAGTGAGGAAGAACTCGTCCTCCCCTCAACTCAACAAATCTATTTCAGCGTCGGGAGACGGAATAAGATCTGGGCGCTGTGTCGAGTGCTCGACAAAGAAAAACCAAAAGCAATCATTTTTTGCCAGACAAAGAAAATGGTTGATGTTCTCTATGAAAGACTAAAATCATACGGTTATCCAGTCGAAGCGATTCACGGTGATTTTCCACAATCCAAGAGGGAAAAAGTTATCAGAGATTTCAGAAAAGGTATTATAAAAATTCTAGTCGCGACTGATGTCGCGGCAAGAGGTCTTGATATTGAGGACGTCAGTCTTGTGGTCAATTACGACATTCCAGAAAGCCCGGAATGGTACGTTCATCGAATTGGTAGAACTGGACGAGCTGGAAAGGTTGGCAAAGCAATCACATTCGTGAGCGCCGAAGAGAAAGACATTTTAGAAGATATCCAGCAGTTTGGAAAGACAAAAATCGAAAAGGCAGAGGTGCCCGAAACAGGCCGAAAAGACATCGTTAGAAAAATTTGGGACTTTGATGAGTATCAGGATATCTACGGTATGGTCAAGGTCAGGATTAAAATCGGCAAGAACGACGGACTCCTTGTTAACGATCTCATCAGTATTATTGTTTCGAACGCGAGAATTAACGAGATCCTCATCGGTGTTGTTGATATTAAAGAAGATGAGACGGTATTCGAAGTTCACAAAGATGTTGCATTTAACGTAATCAAGACACTTCAAAGAATAAAAATTAAAGGAAAGAATCCAAAACCAGAACCCCTTCCGAGGGAAACCTGATCAATTCCTCACCTTCTAATGGCGACCAGTACCTTTCCCACCTGAATCGTCTCTACCTCAACGCCTTGCAACATAAGTTTCTTTTCGATTTCGAACATGTCTTTCTCTATAATCACATGTGTGCCATCGGGTAACATGATTTCTAAATGACCCAGTTCAATTCCCTTTGCAATTTCTTCTATGCTCAACTGGCTAATAATGGAAGTAACCTCTTTGGCCTTCTCTTTGAACCGTGGCCCGATTTTTGATTTTATTGGCCTGAGACCAACAATGATTTCCTCTACTTTCGCTTCCTCTTCAACTTTAAGTTCCATCGCCCTTACGGTTTCCATGATGTCTCTCTCGCAGCCTTTGAGACTCTTCGCGTTTTCCCCAATGATTTCGACAAGTCGCAGAGTTTCGTTAAGGGGAATACCCTTTTCTGCTTTCCAAGATCTGATAGCGCTGATGATCTCTTTCGCGAATTCACCCTTTTCCTCACTCGCTTCATCAAAGAGTACTGGTTCAGGCCACATTGAAACATGGATGCTTATGTCACCCTCAAACTGACGGAAAGTCGTCTGATACACTTCTTCCGTGACGTGTGGGAGGAAGGGGGCGAACATTTTCATAATGCCAAGGCAGACCGTATAAAGAGTGTATCTCGCACCTTCATCGTCTTCCTTCCAAACCCTGTACTTGACCATTTCAATGTAGTGATCAGCGAATTCATGCCATGCAAACTGCTCGATTTCACGCATCGCTTTATCGAACGAGTAGTTCTCGCAATACTCCGTCGCCAATTTCACGACCCGGCTGTACCTTGAGAGTATCCATCTGTCAACTGTCCTCAATTCACAGACCTTCGGTTTTTCTTTAATTACACTGCCAACGAATCTGCCGATGTTCCAGAGCTTTGTGCAAAGTCTGCCACCGTGGACAACGTCCTTTTCTCTAAACGCATTATCCTCGCCAAGAGAGCAAGTACATGCGTAATATCTCAATGCGTCTGCACCATTCTTTTCAAGAATCGGCATTGGATCGATAACATTTCCTTTTGATGCATGCATTGGCGTCCCATCTGCAGCCATGATAAACCCGTGGATCATGATGTCATTCCATGGCCTCTCACCGACAAGGAGGTATTCTCTGAGGATTGTGTAAAAAGCCCATGTCCTGATGATATCATGCGATTGCGGACGGAGGGACATTGGATAAAGTTTCTTGAACTTCTCCTCATCTCTGAGCCAGAATGTATTGTAAAGGGGAGATATGCTTGAATCCATCCATGTGTCGAAGACATCTTCGCATCCTTTGAGCGATCCGCCGCATTTTGGACAGCTTTCAACGGGTGGTGGGTCAACAGTCGGATCAACGTAACAATCTTCTTCGTGGGCTGGCACGATTTCACCGCAATTCACGCATTCCCATAGGGGGATCGGCGTGGCGAAGTATCGCTGCCTGGAAATGACCCAATCCCATTCAAGAGACTCAACCCAATCTCTCAGCCTGATCTTCAT
>JANHAK010000098.1 GCA_024464195.1 Methanomassiliicoccales archaeon
GACATTCAACGCAGGATCAGGGCGGTTAAGATCAGAAGTACGAATCACAAGACAGGATACTTCTCTCTGCTTTTCAGCGATGGCGTGTTCAGAGCGACACAAGTGATTACTGAATGATAGCCAGTATGAGGAAGACCGTCAAACATTAATAGAAGATTGATCTTTTTCGGATTCTGGGCTCATGGTCTAGTGGTTATGACGTCGCCCTCACATGTCATCGGATGGCTGAGAGCGGCGAAGTTCCCCGGTTCGAATCCGGGTGAGCCCATTTCTCCGCCTCATTCTAGATATGTGTTATTTTGAATTCAAATGATATTTGTCAAATTGAAACATGCAAAGTATTCTTTCAATTCAACTAAACAGTAGATAAAAACAGTAGATAATTCGAACTAGCAGTTAATTTCATTGAATATCCTAAATAAATTCAAATACCCAAATTAATCACAAAAGACTTGCGACCTGGGAATCGCTAATCCATCGACAATGATTTTCTCGTAAAAGGATAGTGCACTATCGACCTCATCTATACCTTCAATCACCGCTACCCCACTCTTCAGAAAACTGGCTTTTATGCCTCGATCAAAACTGAATGTCACACCGAGTTCTGCGTTTATCTGGATCGTTGCCTTCTCCTGTAATAAGCATGACTTCAGTTCCCCCATATTGATGTTAAGATTATGTCTCGGTGCAATGAGGAGACTTCTTTTCCCATCCCTTGCGCAGAGTTCGGTAACCAGAGGCTCTTTCAACGGCGATGGTAGCGAATATGATTTGGATCCACAGACTTGGCAGTCCTCAGACATTTGGATCTCTATCTCATCGAACTTCATGTCCCAAATATCACAACATAACAGCTTGCCAGCTAGCTGAGGCTTTTCTCCAAGTGCAATCCTAACAGCTTCCGAGACTTCAACGCTTGCAATGATTCCTAACACTGATGGGTGAACACCGACAACTGCGCATCTCTCAACATTTGCCTCCTCGATACCTCCTTGGAAACATTCAAGACACGCGCTCTCGTGAGGGATTATAGTCTTCACGGTGCCATACGTCATGATAGCCGCTCCGAAGACGTATGGAATGCGTGCTTTCACACATGCTCTGTTAATCGCATATCGTGGCGTTATTCGATCCAGGCCGTCTACAACAACATCCATGCCTCTGATCACCTCTTCCGCCGTGCCAGAATTCACTGCAACTGTCGATGGTTCAATCTCGATCTCCGGATTTAACTCGTGGATTTTTCTTGCCGCAACTTCCACCTTTGGATAGCCCAAGTTACTAACATCATAGAGGTACTGGCGGTGGAGATTTGACAGCTCGACGACATCACAGTCAACCAAACGAAGATGGCCGATGCCCATCGCCGCTAGCTGAAAAACGACGGGGGATCCCAACCCGCCTAGGCCCACAACACAGACCTTCGCTTCGATAAGCCGCCGCTGCCCATGATAACCGATCTTATCCAAAACGATCTGGCGCGAGTACCTTTCGATCTCCTTGTCCGAAAGACGGCGCGGATTTTCCCTCGGCATCGGACTCATCCCTAATCTTCCTTTCTTAGAATCTCCATACGCGATCTCCTCGTTGAATCTTTCTCATTTGCAGTTATTGAAGTTCACCACTTTCGACCGGATGATGACATTTTGCATTTTTTGTTTTTTTTCGTTTGATTAATTAACTGAATTAAGAATTCGAATCCTGTAACCACGAAGCGAAGATCTTTATCCGTATCGGGATGGTCATTGCTCGGATCCAGGAAAGCAAATTTTTGGGAACGTCCGCTCAGCTCACTTAGAAATGGTTTGTTGTGAAGCACTATAATAAGATAATTTTCAATAGCATCCTAACTTAAAGAAATTTGAGCAGTTTCTACTTAAAGTAAGAAAGACATGACTTTAACGGGTGGGAAGGATGAAAGTAACCACCGTAGCCCAAATGAGAGAGATGGATCGACAAGCCATTGAGAAATACGGAATTGACGAGCTTCTACTTATGGAAAATGCAGCTCTTGCTGTTTATGAAGTCATTATGAATGAAATGAATGGCGTCGCGGGAAAGAATTTTGTCGTGTTTTGCGGCCCCGGAAACAACGGTGGCGACGGTCTCGCTGTTGCCAGAAAAATTGATTCAAGCGGAGGCAGAGTCAAGGTATTTCTACTGCGCCAGAAAGATGAGTTCAAGGGGAGCGCAAAAAAGAATCTTGAAATGGTCGAACGAAGGAATTTAGAAATTGCTTTGGTCAACTCCCCCGAAGATGCTGCCTCGGCAATTGCACAATGCGATGCGGTCATCGATGCAATCTTAGGTACCGGTATTGTGAAAGAGGTCTCAGGACTTTTCAAAGAAGTCATCGAACTCATCAATCGCTGCAAGAAGCCAATTTTCAGCGTTGACATTCCATCGGGTATAAGTGGGGATAGCGGACTCGTGATGGGGGCTGCAGTAAAAGCAAATTACACGATCACATTCGGTCTTCCGAAGATCGGCAATGTCGTTCACCCGGGATACGAGCACTCAGGAAAGCTGTTCGTCTCACATATTTCATTTCCTCCAGCACTTTATAATGATGATTCAATAAAGGTCGAGATCAGCATCCCTCAGGAGATCCCTCCAAGAAAACAGGATGCGCACAAAGGAACTTTTGGTGAGATGCTCTTCATCGCTGGCGCCAGAGCCTATCTCGGTGCTCCTTACTTCTCAGCAATGAGCTTTCTCAAGGCTGGCGGGGGGTACTCGAGGCTCGCGACGCCGATCTCCGTATCATCCTTCATTGCCAGTAAGGGAAGCGAGATCGTTATCATTCCTCAAAAGGAGACCGAGACCGGTAGTATCGCACTCGAGAACAAGGAATCACTGCTCGAACTTGCAAACAAGATGGATATGGTAATCATTGGACCTGGTCTTTCACTGAATGAAGAGACGCAGGGGTTAGTAAGATGGCTAACTGAAAGAATCGAAAAACCCATTCTCATCGACGGTGACGGTATCACTGCTGTCGCAAAGAATCTCGACTGCGTTAGAAAAAGGAAAACAACAACAATTCTTACCCCCCATACAGGCGAAATGTCAAGAATCACTGGCATAAAGACTTCCGAAGTCAGGAAAGATAGGATAGGTATTGTTCAGAAAACGACGAAGGATCTAAATGCAATTATCGTCCTGAAAGAAGGAATCTCATTTATAGGCTATCCCGATGGCAGGGTCTATATCAACATGACTGGCAACTCAGGCATGTCTACAGCTGGTAGCGGCGATGTTTTGACGGGAAGCATCGCGGCGATGTACGGACTTGGATTGCCGATTGAGGAAGCTGTGAAAGCTGGCGTTTTCATACATGGACTTGCCGGTGACATGGCCGCAGAAACGATCGGACAGGATGGGATGACAGCACAAGACGTCCTCAATTTCATGCCAGCAGCGGTCAGATATTATCGAACCCATTATGAGGAGATACGCAGAACTTTCTATGGCAAGATCACTGTCGTCTAACACACTCTTTCGAAGATTATATGAAACACAATCGAGCTCAGCCTTCACGCGTTCACGTGACGGATGATCGACGATTCGAACTCAGTCACCATTTTATGATTGAAAGAATAAGGAAACCGATCACTCTCGGCAACAAACATGAAGTAAATCGATAGTGGATTCGAATCAAAATTCCTGGCGTTCTTATTGCCAGAATTATGATCAATTCAACTCCGGAAATTATCGCTCGATTGTCCAAACAGGCCTTAATTTAATATCCCTCGTTCTCTATGCAGAGGCAGAGGATTGAATTCATGAGCAAGAAATTCAGGCTCCGAGGAGTTTATCCCGCTCTCGTTACCCCTTTTGACAAGAAGGAGGAACTTAACGAGGAGGCTTTTCGTGCTCTCATCAGAAGTGTATTCGATCACGTCGACGGATTCGTTCCCTGCGGTACAACCGGTGAATTTGAATACATGAGGTACGAAGAGAGAAAACGAATTTTCGACATCTGCATTGACGAAGCAAATGGCAAGAAACCTGTCATTGCTGGAACCGGTGATCCTTGTACCCGAAACGTTATCGAGTTGTCAAAGTATGCAGAAGACGCTGGTGCTGACGCTTGCCTTGTCGTCACACCCTATTTCCTTCATCCCTCCGACAAAGGAATCTATGAACACTTTTACCAGCTATCGCGAGCAGTTGACATTCCAATCATCATGTACAACATCCCGCAGGCAGTCGGTGGCTATCTCCCACGGAGAGTTATCGAGGACCTTGCCGAGATCGACAACATCGTCGGTTTGAAAGATTCGTCAGGGAATCTAACTTACACAATGGAAGTCCTCGAAAAGGTTGGCGACAAGATCGATATCGTCGTCGGTCATGATGAGGTCGTACTTCCTGCACTCGCAGGAGGATGCAGCGGGATGATTCTCGCAAGCGCACAGATTTACCCCGATATCTGGCAAAAGGTTTACAGGGCCGTTAGGGAGGGTAATCTCGCGGAGGCTAGGAAACAGCAGTTGAAGGTTCAAAAGCTCTCAAGAATTTTCTGCAGGTACGGCGGACCAGTACCAATTAAAATCGCGCTCAAGTACATGGGACTTGATATGGGGAAGACAAGGAGCCCCCTAAAAGAAGGCGGTGTGATTCTCCACGAAGATCGAGAAGAAATCCGGCTTGAGCTCGAGAAAATCGGCAAGATTCCACTATCTGAGCCGCCAGTTGAAGCCCCTGAACTTCCCCTCGATAAAAGATTCGAAGATATCGGAATTACTGCAGGTGAAGTCAACAATAATAAGATTCTAGTTGGAAGTGCGTCCGCTGGTAGTGGCATCAATAAGGTACGCGTCGATCTCATTGCTGGTCGGAAGGACGGGGTTGTCGGCGTCGCTTTCGCAAGCCAACTCGTTTATCTTCGAAGGGGATATGAAGCACTACCAGCAATCCTTGAGCCGAATTTATCCGCAAAGCCGTGTTGCCTAATTGTCCCAACGGTCGAGCTCAAGAACCTCCGTCAGGCAAACATCATGTACGGTCCGGCGCAGGCGGGGATCGCGAAAGCGATTGCAGACAAGGTAGAGATTAATGTGATCCCGAAAGATATCATCGACACACATGTTATGCTCGTTAAAGCCTTCGTGCATCCAAATGCTCTCGAACGAAATATCCTTTACAAGAACTTCTACGACGCGACAGTGGGTGCCATTGATATGGCGTTCGGAAGGGGGGTGATGTGAATGCCCAGGGCTGAATGGCTAAAGGGAATCTATCCAGCAATCGTAACACCTTTCAAAAAAGATGAAACAATCGACGAGGAAGCATTGAGGAATCTCGTTGATTTTCTCATAAAAGATGTCAACGGGTTCGTCGTTGCTGGAACGACAGGAGAATTTGTTTATCTGACAGATGAGGAGAGACTAAGAACACTCGAGATCGTCATTGATCAAGTCAACAAGAAAGTTCCTGTCATCGCCGGTACAGGTGCGAGTAGCACAAAAGCGACCGTCGAGTTAACGCAGAGAGCAAAAGATATGGGAGCAGATGC
>JANHAK010000099.1 GCA_024464195.1 Methanomassiliicoccales archaeon
ACGATGAGACCATCTTCACCAATGATGACCCGTTCTGGCAGCTTCTTTGGATCAGAGACCTTGATCATCTGTGGTGGTGTCAATATGCTGACCTCGACCACGATCCCCTTCAGTTCGTGTTCCCTCAGAGGAGGAAATCTCGGATCGTGACATGCTGACTGCGCCGCCATAACCAGGGCTTTCTCGAGAGAAAATACAGGTTCAGGATAACCAATGCAACCGCGCAAATCGTGATCTGGGTAAGTTGAAAGAGTGACGAAAACTCCACGTTTCTCGCTGAAAGTCTCAGGAAAATTAAGGTCTTTGACTTTCTCGTGTCGAGCCTCCGCATCGACAACTTTGCGCGCTATTCTTACTGCCGCTTCGCCTTCTGCGTCGTTCATAATGTTCATCTCTCCTCAGATGCCATTTCTTTGGTCAGATTTATCTCTTATGCAATGGAGACTTGTGATTTTCAAGCGAAAAACTACAAACCAAAGATTCTTCAGGCCTGTTAATAAAATCTTTAGAAATAGCTGGGGAAAAGTAAGTTCAATTTGACCCTCAGCTCAATCTCCTTATCGATGTCCGCGAAAAAAAAGATAAAATGTTACGTTTCTATGCATTTTTTATGTATAGCTCATTAAACGATGAGTTTATTCAAAAAGAATTTCTACTTTCATCAACAATCATATTATCATGAACAGCAGGGCAGACGACATCCTTGTCGAGGAAATCATGACGAAAACGCCAATCATCGGCGATCCTGAGATGACGGTTCAAGATGCAGCAAAATTGATGAAAGCCGAAAAAGTGGGAAGTATTGTCATCGCTCAGGATGGCGAAGCCATTGGCATTATCACGGAAAGAGATCTTGTTAATAAAATAGTCGCCGAGAACAAGATCCCATCGAAGGTCAAGGTAAAAGAGATCATGTCTTCGCCGTTGATCACTGTTGGTCCGAAGGAGAGCGTCTCCTCTGCGGCCAAGAAAATGTCAACATTAAAGGTTAGACGATTGCCCGTCGTGAAGCAGGGAAAGCTCATTGGCATTCTCACGGAAAACGACATCCTGAAGTTATCACCTTCACTTATTGAGATCACAAGAGAATGGGCGCGGATCAGGAGCCAAACATCAGCCAATGCGTCAAATACTAGACTTGCTGAGGGATACTGCGACAGTTGCGGTTCCTATTCCAATGAGTTGCGGATGCATGAGGGACAATTGCTATGTTCATCGTGTTACGACCAACTCTCATGATTCTTATGATTTCGGAAGCCAAATCACCCTAATCCAAGCTGTGCTAACTTCTCTTTTGATGGGAAGCCGTTTTCATCCCATCCGCGCGCGATGAAGTAATCACTTAGCATTTTCTCTGCTTCTTCGACGGTTAAGACTGCTCCCTTCGAAACACCTGCGGGAATTGGCTCATGAGTGATTCTTTTCGGTAAGCGATAGCTTTCCCTTCCGACTCCCGCACCTAGATTGAACAGTTGCTTCAGGTTGTTGATTCTTTCGCCAATAAGAAGCAAATCATCTTCCTTAAACGATTTTCCAATCGCCGTATCAAGCAGCTCGATGAAGCCTTCGATCTTGAAAAAACTCCTTGAAAACTTACAGACACCGAGACAATCGTAAACCATCATGAAATCCTCCATCAATTTGACCGCTTCTCCCTTCCCGATAGGTGAGAGACGGTCTACGCCACTGAAACGCCAGAATCTGCCCGTAAGATCAAGAGCATAGAATCCAGATCTGAGATGACAGGCGCCCCTCGATGATGTCATGAAACCGAGGCCCATCCCCTTCATACCTCTTACGTCATATGCTGGAGGCTCCATTCCTTTTACATGCATGGCATAATCCTCGCAGCCGCGGCCAATTGTTTTAGAGATCCTAAGCACACCCTCGCCAAAGAGGGCCCCGAGACCATCTCTCCGACCAATGAGTTCGACCATCTTCGGTACGGCTTCGGCAATTCCGAAGCGACAGTCGAAACCCAACTCTTCCTCATCGATCAATCCTTTCTCAACAAGTTCCATGACGAATCCAATGACGACACCTGTTGAAATCGTATCAATACCGTATTGATCACAAAGTTCATTCGCCCTGGCAAGGGCTTCGATATCAGGATTTCCGCACTGACTGCCAAGCGCATAAAGTGTCTCGTACTCAATTCCATCGAGGACAGTGCCTGCATAAGGTCCATCGCGAACGACAAAAAGTTTACCACATGCTTTAGTGCATGCAAAGCAGGCCTTGTTTTTTATCGCATATTTCGGCGCCCAGTAATAAGGATCAATTTTTTTCCTTTCGTTGAAAACCCCTTCCTGCCAGTTCTTTGTTGGAAAAACACCACGCTCCGCGTTAACCCATTCAAGGAACTCTCCACTCCCGTATTTCGTATCTTCGATGAACGCATTGCTTTTTTCCATCGTCTCCTGCCAACCGAGTGCAAGGTGTATTAGTCGATCTGGATCGTAAATGGTAATGTCTTTGCTCCCTCTGATCGCAATTGCCTTGAGATTTTTTGACCCGAAAACCGCACCGAGTCCAGCCCGTCCCGCTTGTCGATCTTCGCACTCGATGCATGCATATCGAACAAGCGATTCACCAGCGGGACCTATTGTTGCAACAACGAAATCGCCGTAATCCTCTTTAATCGCTTTCGCGGCGTCACGCGTAAACATCCCCCAGTAAGGAGATGCGTTCTCGAATCTAACAAGATCATCGTCGATCGATAACAACGCAGGATTCTTGCTTTTACCAATAATTGCGATTGCATCTAGACCGGCCGCTTTCATCTGGGCACCAATCCCACCTCCCATGATCGATTCCGCGATCGTTCCTGTTAAAGGAGACTTCGAAACAAACGCTGTCTTACTAGCCGTTGGCACCGGTAGACCTGTGAGGAGGCCTGGGGCTATCACAATTACGTTCCTCTGGTCGAACGGATCAATCTTCGGATTTACGTGATCGGTGAAAATCTTAACAGCGACGCCTTCCCCTCCTAGGTATTTTGAACTGAGCTCTTTCGTCATTTCCAGCTTCTTGAAACTCCCATCCGTGAGATCGATGTACAGAATACTGCCTCCGTAACCTTCCAAAATCAACCCTCCAGTAACGAAAGAACTTTCTGAAAATTCTCCTTCTTCATTTCCTCGTATCTAATTGCACCAAACGGGCAGAATTTGACGCAAAGAGGATCACCACCGCACAAATCGCACTTCTTAGCGGTGCCTTCAACCCGTATGACACCGTACGCGCACGCATCCTCGCAAAGACCGCAGCCCGTGCACTTCTCCTCCTCAACCACAAGTGCCGTACCGTCGAATGAAATCGCTTTTTCAGGGCAGACACTGGCACAGCATTCTTTTTCTTGATCGATACACTGGGCGCAAACCACTGGAATATCGCTGATAATGTCCTTGCGAACAATTCTCAATCGTGCTTTTTTCAGATTCACAACTTTGTCATGTGAAAGGGCACATACGAGTTCGCAGAAGCGACAACCAGTGCAGTTTTCGGGATATGGTACGAGGCACAAAGGCATGTAAGACCCATAACGGAAATTGCCATGATTTAATAAAATGATTACCTGACTTCGCGACTTCCTATTAATAAGATTGATTACAACACTACGATTGACCAAGAGCTTGCAATAACATTCAAATTTCTCAAGAGTTCTCGAGGAGCACACGATTTTGAAATAAAAATCACTGAACATCAATCTTCTTGATCGAGCGCTCTCTTTTCTGAATGTTATCTATGACCTCCAGATTTGCATCAATGACGCTTTTGATCATAAGAAGAAACTCACGTTTTGCGGCGAGATAATGTCTTCGTGCCTCAGGCGGAAATTTTGATTCTGGGATCATTGAATCAAGAGCGAGCAGAATCTCCGTTCCTGCCCTCACGAGATGATTATGTACTTCCTTTGAAAAGATCGATTCACTGATTTTCTTCACACTCTCGTCCATCCCTTCCGTCTCCTTCTCCTCCGCCATTCTGCACAGCCCTCCTAAATCTGACAAGAAGTCGGCCGTCTCTGAATTCTGCCCTATCCGCCTCGCTATTGATCAGTGAGTATGGTAGGGTGATTGATCGCCGATAGGCGCCGACTTCGATAATTAATGAATCTTCGACCTTATATAATTCTACCTGCTCCTTCGTTGAAAATGGCAGCTTCAAGGAGAGAGTTTCAGTGCCGTTCTCTTCGAAGATTTCCATGGGCTTCTCCCGCGAATAAATGGCAGTTGGATCTTCGTCACCAAACAGCATATCACCTAGCGCCTCGAGCGCTTTGATCCCGACAAGCTCTGTAGGCATCTGCTCCGCTTTGAGAATCTTCAAAGGACTGAAGGCTTCATTAATTAGATCCATGTAACATCGCTGCTCTTCCAGCTTTTGCCTAAAATACACTTCATTGCATTCTGGCAAAATTTTGTTAACGACAAGGCATTCGACGGTCAGATCATAAAGGCAAAGATAGGTAAATGCGCGTTTTGTTTCATTGATCACCATTTTCTCAGGGTTTACGACAAGCCGAACTGACGTGATATCGGGATTCGTGAGAATTTCTCTCACGGCCCTCATTCTTTCTTTGAGTTCGTCAATGTCGTTGAGTACCGCCTCAGAAGGCAAAGGCGTTTTCATTACTTTACCGACCGTCACCCTAGCAATTTTCAATAAGTTTCGAAATGCGCGGTACAGCTTGTCGAAATACCAGTTTGAAATTTCGGGAAAACTCAGCAACCTAAGGGTGTCTGCCGTCGGCGCGGTATCGATGATGATAACATCATACGCATTCGACCTCTGAAAATCCCAAAGATAAAAGAGTGCGGACATCAGGTCCATACCAGGCCATATCGCCATTTCTTTAGCCGCAACTCCTTCGACACCAACGGCGGCAAGAAAGTCAGAAAGATACTTTTGAATCTCCTTCCAACGATGTTCGAGTTCGTAAAGCACGTCAACCTCGATGCCATCGAGATTCTCTTCGATTCGTTTGATTCTTCCAGAAAGTTGAATCTCGAACGAATCTGAAAGGGAGTGAGCTGAATCAGTGCTCATGACGATTGTCCTGTAGCCGCGCCTCGCTGATCGTAGCGCTGTCGCTGCAGCCACAGATGTCTTGCCGACGCCTCCTTTTCCAGTATATATAATCACTCTCAATGATCCTCAGCCCTAAGACGATTTCAAATGTTTGGTGATCGTTTTTCTACTCTTTGCTTTTTTCATGGCAAGATCGGGTTTTAATGAGAGATAAATGATCACTGCCATTCTCTCTCATGCTTCTTAAATGTGAAACTTCCTTTAAGTCTAGCGTTCCATTTTCAATATTTCATGAAGCTATCTTGCTCATTGACCGAGCAGTTCGGCATTTCTGCAATAGTTTTTTAATCATGTATGGAAATCGCCAGAATTAGAGATTCTAGGCAATAGAAGATCTATAACGATGATCGCGATAAGCACATATGGCTGATGTATTTGACTCAAAAATGGATTAGAACCTTTACAAGTTCAAAAAT
>JANHAK010000100.1 GCA_024464195.1 Methanomassiliicoccales archaeon
TCCAGCCCTCTTAGTCATGATCCCCCCATTTCTCGAAGATGCAAATGCACTTGGAGGTATACTTACTTCCAGACTCGCGTCAATGCTTCATATCGGATTGATCAAACCGAGAAAAATCCCTGGCGGTATTGAAATCGAGAATTTCGCGATTATTCTAATACTTTCACTATGGGTTTTCACGCTCGTTGGTATTTCCTCGCATCTTGTCGCGTTGTTGCTGGGACTGAGTTCACCAGGAATTTGGGTCATGATATTAATCTCACTTCTGGCAGGTTTTTTAACCATCGTGGCGCTCACGGTTATTTCTTATTATATTGCAACCCTGACATTTCATTTTTCGCTCGATCCAGATAATCACAGCATTCCGCTCACATCCTCTGCGATTGATTTCATTGGGGCAATATTCCTTATGGAAGCGCTGTTTCTGATTGGTGTCGTTTGAATCTTAGGACAAGAGTATAACATATATCGGTTGTTGAAGATTCCCTTTTCGAAGGAGGACTTTGATGATTGATAGAGAAATGATATTCGGTATCATTGATGCCTACAATATTGAGAAAATCAAGATCGGAACGCTGGGTTCTCATTCAGCCCTTGATGTTTGTGACGGTGCGGTAGAGGAGGGATTTAAAACAGTTGTTGTTTGCCAGGAGGGAAGAGAACAAACATATTCGAAATATTTCAGAGCAATTCGAAACCCCGATGGTACCATTCGGCGTGGAATCGTCGATAAAGTTATTTTACTCATGAAATTCAAAGACATCATCGATTCGAAAGTTCAGGAATTGCTGGTAAATGAGAATGTTATTTTTGTACCGAATCGTTCGCTTACATCATATTGCGGGGTCGATGCGATTGAAAATAGATTCATGATCCCTCTTGTTGGTAGCAGAAATCTTTTGCGAACGGAGGAACGGGGAGGTGAGAGGGATTATTACTGGCTTCTTGAAAAAGCTGGTTTGCCGTTTCCGAGAAGGATTGACGATCCTAATGACATCAATACACTTACCATTGTTAAATTGCACCATGCAAAGAAAAAACTGGAGAGAGGTTTCTTCACTGCATCCTCTCCAAGTGAGTATAAAAAGAAGGCTGAACAGCTGATTGAGCAGGGTGTGATCGATGCGAATGATCTTTCGCGAGCGAGGATGGAAGAGTACATCATCGGTCCGGTTTTCAATCTCGATTTCTTCTACTCCCCCATCGAAACGGCAGGTGAAAAAATCGAACTTCTCGGTATTGACTGGCGTTTTGAAAGCTCGCTCGACGGCTATGTGAGGTTGCCAGCTGCAGAGCAATTAATGCTGGACAAGGATCAGATACTCCCAGAATACACTGTTTGTGGACATAATTCTGCGACCCTGAGAGAATCTTTGCTCGAAGACGCTTTCAAACTCGCTGAGAAATATGTCAAAGCAACCCAGGAGTATTTTCCACCAGGAATCATAGGACCTTTTTGTTTACAGACCTGCGTCGACAAGGATCTCAAATTCTTCATTTATGATGTTGCACCTCGAATTGGAGGAGGTACGAATATACACATGTCCGTTGGTCATCCTTACGGAAATACTTTATGGAGAAAGAACATGAGCACTGGGCGAAGGCTTGCCATGGAGATCAGAAGAGCGATTGAGGAAGGCAAACTCAAAGAACTTATTACGTGAATTTACTGAGGAGAAAACGATTAAGGAACGGCAGCAGTGATCGGGTGTGCGGAAATCGAGTAAATTGAAAATCCTCTGAGACGATGGTCTGAAATGGTCTGAATGAGTAATCTTCGAAATGCCAGCTTTTATCATCATTACAATAACTTTTATAAAGGACTAATCTATTCCGCACAAATACCCTAGTCTCAGGGCACGTTTTTGTGCTTGGGCCATGAGGAGGGAAAATGGTGCATAGGAACAATGGAGCAAAGGTCATAACTGGGTTGCTGGCTCTGTTAATTCTGCTTTCGTCTCTGGCATTCTTGCCAGGACCTAATGCAGTTGCAACCAGCACATCGAATCAATTGTCGTTCAACGTAGTTGACGAAGATGGGAAACCTGTCGTTGGAGTTCAAGCGACCCTGAGGGAGGTTCACACGCTTAAGAAATATACCAATGTGAGCGACTCTAGCGGCCTTGTCACTTTTAATCCTTTGGCAGGATATTATGAACTCACAATAGTCAAATCTGGGTATTACGATTATGTATATCCCCAGGTCATCAGATTTGATGGCATGTCTTCACTTGCTCTGAATTTGGTCACCCTTGAAGAAATGCCATCAAAGGACTATACCCTAACAATCAGCGTTTTCAAAAATGGAACAGCGACCGCCGTCAATGGTGTCAGACTCAGAGTGCTTGATATCGAGAAGAATATGCAGGAGATATACAACTCGACATCTGTAAATGGTTCGTTCGTTGTGCCGGTATATCTTTCAACTTACAAGCTCATCGTCTCCTGCTCTGGATATGCGACAAATGTGACGCTTGTTGAGGTTACGGCAAATGAGACGATGTCGATTTATATGGATACTTCTATTATTCTCAGAGGATACGCATACCTCAACGGTATGCCCGTGAGACAAGGCCTAACCGCCTGCCTCATCTCAACATCGACATCGATGGACATTGAAAGAAGAATTGTAAAGCCCAAAACCCTCGGAACGAACTATTTTGAGTTCGATGCCTACGCTGGGGAATTTTATCTGATTGTTGATGCTGCGAATGCGAAGGCGAATTTGTCGAAAGTCGTCTTATCGGCGACAAAAACGATGATGGTCAACCTTACATCGCAGTCTCTCCAGACGACAAGCTATTCGTTGGAATTCTACGAGAATGATTGGAATCACTTCAACTTGACTACCAGTTTAACAATGGACTTTGATGCAACGATTCCAAGTCTGCCGTATAGCTATTTGAGGAGTCTCCGCATGCAGATCGATTTTGCGCTAGGAGATGGTGATGGTGAAATAAACACAACGGAGCTTCAAGCATTTTTGCAGAAGATGACTTCGTTCGGTCCCCAAAATGTAACTAGCGATTGGCTGATGAAAATCAATGGGACGCGTTTTGTCTCTCAAATCGAGGGATTCTCTTCTGTCGAGTATATCGGTCTCCTAGGATCTGTAAATTCGACGCAGCAGTACTCGGCTTTGCTGAAAACACGCTATGATTCCGTATCAGCGATTTCTCTAGCGGGTCAATCATATACTGGTCAGCTCTATGCAAATTACGACACACAAACACTCGATTATGTGTATCAAATTTCTCTTCCGAATGGCTATGAGTTGACAGCGAATACAACGAGCAGTTCTTATGTCAAAGTCTATGGTTACCTCGATTTAACCATCCAGCCAGATCTCTATGCGTCAACGTCTCTTGCCATGGTGACAATGACATTCCAGAAATCCGTCGCGCCAAAAGCCGTTGCAAGCCTTGTCACTGGCAACAATGTTTATGGTGTCAGAGACGCAAACTCAACGCTTCTTTATTATATTGTTGCCTTCAACACTGAGGTTTCGTTCAGCGCAGCTGGTTCGTACGATCCAAATGGGAACCCACTGAAATACAAATGGGACTTCGGTGACGGGAACACAGCGGAAGTGACGACTGTTACAACAAAGCACAATTACACTTTGGCAATTTACGAATTGACGGTTTCACTTACAGTTGTTGATGTTGCCGGCTTGCAAGATTCCACATCCTTCTACGTGAGAATCGATTCTGTAGATCCTAGTCCAGTGATCAAGGTACTTAACAAACAGATACAGAACAACAAGATCTACGCTAACCAGTCGGAAGCGCTGGTCTTCAACGGCGCTTTATCTTACGACTATACGAACTCATCATCCGATGTGCAGAAGGGCTTGATCTATTCTTGGAAATGGGACTTTGGCGATGGCAATCAGACCACAATCATGAGAGGCGAGAATCAGAATATTTCTCATGCATATCCTAGGGCGGGAAGCTATGTTGTAAAGCTGAACGTGACAGATGTTGTCGGTCATTATTCTGTTGCTCAGATGACGATTGTCGTGAAGGACACAACGGCCCCGATTATCTCCTTTAACATCAAAGACGAAAAGTTCGCGTCGGTTACGACAGCAATGGAAAACACAAGTCTTTATTTCGATGCGAGTGCCACAACAGACAACGTCGATAGCTTACAGAACCTCACATTTAGATGGGATTTCGGTGATGGAACCAATGCGACAGGAGTTAATGTAACACATAGCTTCGCTGCGATAAAGACTTTCACAATCAAGTTGACAGTGACCGACAAATCAGGAAATTCAGCAAATCTTACGAAGCAAATCGTGATCACATCGTCTCCAAGACCCGATCTCAGGGTTACTTCCTTGGTCTTCGATCCAGCGGTCTTCACAGAGGGCGAAATTGGTACGATGAAACTTAATGTGACTAATGTGGGAAATGCAAATGCGACGAATATTGTAGCAACATTCTATAAGATGACGCTCACGGGCCAAAAGCAGCCTCTCGGAACATCGAGCATCCTGAATGGCACCGTAGGTGGACAGCTTCTACCTGGTCATTATGGAATCATCACGTTCCAGTGGAGAGCCGATACCAAGGGAAATTACACGATTTATGTTGAAGTGACCGCGAGTGGGGAAATCAACAAGAACGATAACAGCTACACAACTTCTCTGACGGTGAAGGAAGCGGGCTGGAAGGCTGCTGCAATTTACGGTGGGATTTTCGCTGTCATCATCGTCGTGATCGTCCTTGTCTACATGAGGAAGCGCTTGCCGAAGGTCGGCGGTAAGATAAAAGGAGAAACAAAGCCAGAAAAGGGCGGTAAAGAGAAGAAGTGAGTTTACCGCTCTCAAATCTTTTTCATCTAAATCTTTTTATTTTCTCCGATTCTTGCATTATCATGATTTGGCGCTTGATCGACACCGATCTTGCCAGTCCCCCTTACACCTCAGCAGCTGATGAGGCGATCATGATCGCGAGACACAAAAATCTCGTTCCGAACACGCTTCACCTTTATCGGAGAGATCGTCCGACGATTTCACTCGGTTATTTTGAGAAAATCGAAGAGAACGTTAATCTTGAACTAGCAAAGCGAATCGGGGCGCATATCGTCAGAAGAGTTAGCGGAGGGAGTGCGATCTACACGGATCAGGATCAGATAATCTATTCTGTGGTGGTTGATCACGAGGTTGTGCCGGAAAACCCAAATGACACTTACAAAATTATTTGTGGTGCGATAATTAGGGCTCTCGGTCTTCTTGGCATTGTTGCGTATTTTAAACCAATCAATGATGTCGTTGTCAACGGGAAGAAGATTTCGGGAAGTGCTCAAGCTAGAAAATGGAATATTGTCCTCCAGCATGGAACGCTGATTATCGATGCAGATTTCG
>JANHAK010000101.1 GCA_024464195.1 Methanomassiliicoccales archaeon
TGATATCTCATACTTATTCTTGCTCCCCTGGGGAGTCTCGACAATAACATTCACGATTCTGGGAGGATCTCGGCCGGACGGCACCATTTTCCAAAGAGACAATAGAAACACCTTCCATATTCTTGCACTGATAAGTGTAAAAACAACCTTGGGATATTTTTAAATTCTTATGAGAAAAGAAATTGGAGGGGCTCATTTGACACAATTTTTTGATAAGTGGATACGGATGTATTGAGTCCAAATAGGAGAATCGTCTAAAAAAATGATAAGAAATCCGTGGACGAAAGAAAAGTTCGCACATTTATTGAATTCTTCTTAATAAGATTCAAATACGGAAATGCTTGATACGGCAAACACTCTTGATTCCAGGCGATAGAGAGGGACTCCGTTGATTGATCTGATCTTGTTCCAGCTATTTGTTCTCGTTCTCATGGCAAGAATATTTGCCTTGCTTTTTGAGTCCATAAAAATCCCACCCCTCGTTGGCGAAATCCTTGCTGGAATTATTATTGGAAATACATTTCTCTATAGTTTCCTTCATCTCGAAACAGACATCGAAGTCCTTCGTGTTTTCTCAGAGTTGGGAGTCATTTTCCTTCTGTTCACGATCGGTCTCGAAACACCTTTTAGTGAACTGAAAAGAGTGGGGCGGACATCGACCCTCGTTGCTATATTGGGCGTTGTATTTCCCTTCGCTTTCGGCTATCTTTTGATTATTTCACTTGGGCATCCTCAGGTGGAGGCACTTTTCATCGGGGCAGCAATGGTCGCAACGAGTGTTGGAATAACGGCACGAGTAATCAAAGATATGGGACTTACACATTCTATCGAGGCCAGGGTAATCATCGGAGCAGCTGTTATAGATGACATTCTTGGAATGGTGGTTCTTGCGATTGTAAGCGGCATTGCAGTCGGCGGTACGCTCAACATCATCGATACCCTCGTTGTGGCTGTCCTCGCTGTACTTTTCGTTCTGGCTGTCATTTATGTAGGCACGGGCTTGTTGCCTAGGGCGAGAAACAAAGTGAAAGCCAAGAAAAGAACAGGACGAAGTTCACTAATTAAATTCGGTTCAAGTCCCCTTGCATTGGCACTCGTCCTCTGCTTTGGCTTATCCGCACTTGCATCATACATTGGTCTTGCAGCAATCATAGGCGCATTTCTTGCAGGTATGGTTTTCGCTGAATTCAGTGACACCATGCCGGTCGCTGAAAAATTCGAACCGATCAACGAGTTTCTTGTTCCTTTCTTTTTCCTTTATATTGGTATATCCGTCAAGATCGGGTCATTTGCTGAAGTCGCGATACTCTCACTAGCCATAACCGCACTGGCAATCGTCACGAAATTTATCGGGTGCGGACTTGGAGCATATAAATTGGGAAGGAAGTCCGCGACGGTGATTGGGGTTGGTATGTCACCGAGGGGGGAAGTCGGGCTCATTGTCGCGTCAGTGGGTTTGGGCATTGGCTCAATTTCTTCAGCTATGTTTTCTGTCGTCGTCGCTATGTCTCTTTTGACAACGTTGATTGCGCCTCCATTGCTTACTTACACTTTCAGGCGCACGGCGAGTGGCAAATCTATGAAATTTTCTTAACAAATGGAAGAAAAAGAGATGAATGAGGAAACTCCGTTGATTGGACGGAAATGAACGCAGGTTCTAGAAGTATTGCAAGAATAGAAAGTCACTGCAAATATTCTAATGGAATTTTGTTGATCGGATTGCCTTTCTTATATGATTTTATCGTCTCAATTGTCGTCTGGACAATTCGTTGCAAGGTTTCCCTTGTGTAGAAAGCAGAATGAGGAGTGATGATGATATTGGGAGTGTCTAGTAAAACATCACGTTCAGGATGCATTTCGTCTTCCAAAACGTCGATGCCTGCTCCCCACAAATGACCTGATTCAAGTGCATCCTTGAGCGCTTGGCTATCGACGACCCCGCCTCGTGATGCATTGATTAAAATGCTTCCCTTCTTCATCTTGGCAATCGTATCCTTGTTGATCAGATGATAAGTGCTCGGTGTCAGCGGAATGTGCAGAGTAACGAAATCACTAGTTGAAAGGAGTTCCTCTAAAGTGAGATAAGGAAATCCATATTTGGCTTGAAGCGACTTGTTCTCGTAGACATCATAAGCGACGATTTTCATCCCAAACCCAGATGCAATGCTCATCACCGCCGCTCCGATCTTCCCTGTCCCTACGACTCCAAGCGTTTTTCCTTTGAGCTCAAGTCCTAGAAACTGCTCAAAATCAAACTTCTTTCTTTCCTTGACATAAGTGTCAGCCGCTGGGATTTTTCGCGCCACAGCAAGCAATAGCGCAAAAACGTGCTCCGCAACGACATGAGAACCATAGTCAGGGATATGGCATACAGTTAATCCTTTGCTCAATGCATATTTCGCTGCAATGTGATCGAAGCCGACGCTCCGGGTAATGATGAGACGAAGATCTGGAAGGGCATCAATAATTTCTTCTGTTACTCTTGAATAGATGAAAACTGAAAGAATCTCAGCTCCTCTTGCTGCGTTAATGAGCTCTCTCCCGTTCAAGGGACGATCATAAATGATTACCTCATCATCTCGAAAGGTTTCCTTAATTTCTTCTACATCGCTCTTGAGCTCAGTGAACACAATCCTCATGTTTATCCCCACAAACAATAGTGAACCATGAAGGCAATAAATTTATCTCACTCAAAATCTAAAAGACGTAAAGAGCAAAAAAAATCTATGGAAAATCAGCCTCTGGAAATTTGATATTAACACCACAATATCTAGTTAATAAAAGTTTTATTATTTTATCAAGGAATAGTTATAGAGTTGGATAAGTTGGAAGTGTTGGATATGCGGGTGGATGAATTATTTGATCTTTCAGGTAGAGTTTCAGTCGTAACAGGTGGCTCAATGGGTCTTGGATTTCAAATGGCAACTGCTTTGGCAGAAGCTGGTTCATCTATCGTCCTCTGCGCTCGCAATTATAATAAATGCGCAGAGGCGGCGACCATTATCGCGAAGCTCGGTGTCGAGACGCTTGCTGTTAGCTGTGATGTTCGGTTTCGAAAAGACGTTCGCAATCTGGTTATGAGAGCCCTTGAAAAATTCGGGAGAATTGATGTCTTAGTAAATAGCGCGGGAACTGCATGGGCCGCCCCACCAGAAAAGATGAAAATTGCTGATTGGCAAAAAGTAATCGATGTCAATCTGACAGGAACGTTCATATGCTGCCAGGAAGTAGGAAAAGTGATGATAAGAAATAAAAAAGGGAGCATCATTAATGTTAGCTCAGTCCTGAGTTCAGTTGGTAACAGAATCATTGATTGTATCAACTACTCAGCATCAAAGGGAGGAGTTGATGCGCTTACAAGAGATCTTGCTGTTAAATGGGCCCCATTCAATATTCGCGTCAACGCGATCGCCCCTGGCTTCTTCAAAACACATTTGACCACATCCGTTATCGAACGAAGGGGTAATGAGATCATCAACCTGACACCCGCTGCGCGCATAGGCGGAGATGATGATTTAAAAGGACCTGTCGTCTTTCTAGCTTCTGACGCTTCAAAATTCGTGACAGGACAGGTAATTGCCGTAGACGGTGGATATTCGATCATGTGATTCGATTCGATTTTGGAATGTGAATCAGTGCCTAAATGAGGGACGCGAAATAAATTAAACCATAGAACAATACGCCTCAACGGTGAAACAATGTGGAAAAACAATGCTAAATGTGCTGTTTGCTTGACTTTTGATTGTGACAGTGACATCTCCTGGAAAAACATCATGAGAAGAACAGGAGCAGTCAAAGAAGGGGAGCCATTTAGTCCTGTAGTTCTCTCACAAGGTCAATACGAAGTCAACGTTGCGATTCCGAGGATACTCAAGTTCTTAGATAAGCACGAACTGAAAGGATGTTTTTTTGTTCCAGGCATGCTGGCAGAAGATCAACCCGGACTTGTCAAAGATATCGATAGAAAAGGACATGAGATCGGGCACCATGGCTATTCGCATCTCAATCCGGCTCGACTCACACCTGAACAGGAAATGCAAGAGCTTGAAAAAGGTCTTAGAGCTTTGGAAGGGTTGCTCGATAAAAAACCCAAAGGTTATCGTGCGCCAGCGTTCGATCTTTCACCACGAACCCTCGAATATCTATGCAATCTTGGATTCTTATATGAAAGCAGTATGATGGCTTGGGACATCCCTTATATACACTATGTTAGGGAAAAGAAACTCGTCGAAATCCCGTTCAACTGGCTCACAGTTGATTGGACCTACTTTGCATTTAACTTTTTCCCGCCACTTGAATATCAAAGTGGCATTTCAAGCCAAGAGGAAGTATTGGAGATATGGACAGAGGAATTCGAGGGATTATACGATGAAAGAGGGTTGTTCACACTCGTCATGCATCCTCAGGCGATCGGAAGGGCATCGAGAATGAGAATGCTTGACCGCCTAATCAATCACATCAAGAAGAAAAATGGAGTTTGGATTACTACACCATCTCAAATTGCAGAATATTGGCTTGAGACATATCCATGATATTTTTTCTCCTTAGATTTTTGTCTTCCTTTTTTTGGCGTGCAAGAAACTCTAAAAAACTTCCATAGACAAATCTGAAGGAAGCTTTTGATTTCGCATTAAGAGGGATTTTAGAACTTGCATTCAAAACATGCACTTTAGCAATCCGAAAGTTACTAATATCTTGTTTCTCTTATATTCTGAAGAGGAAAGTTATCAGCCTGATGAGAAATTTTGAAGGCTGAGAGAAAACTTTCCAGAAGTAACAGGGGGAGAAAAAGTTGCCGATGTTGAAAACCCGAGTAAAAGTGATGGCCGCTCCGAACCGATACATCATCGGTCCCGGAGCAGTAAAGGAACTTGGAAGACGCAAGATGTTGCTAGGGAAGAAAGCATTTGTCCTCGGTGGGACGCGCTCGATAGAGAGCGTGGAAAAAGAGATGAAAGAAGACTTCCAGGAGCACGGAATTGAATTGGTGCACATGGAGAAGGGCGTCCGCTATTGTACAGCCCGGGAGATCAATAGACTCGCTGATATGGCAAGAGCGAAGCAAGCCGACTTCATCGTGGGTGTCGGTGGCGGATCGATCATGGACCTTGCCAAGGCAGTCGCGAGCGCAGAATATGGAATTGGTAAGCCCATTGCATTGATCAACACGATTCCATCGACAGATGCCCCATGCAGTGCTCTTTCGGTTCAGTACGATGAAAAGCATGTCGTCGAGAAAGTCCTCTTCTACTACAGGAGTCCAGACATTGTCATCGTCCCAACCGACAAAACTGT
>JANHAK010000102.1 GCA_024464195.1 Methanomassiliicoccales archaeon
ACTAATTAATTCTAAATAAAAATCATGCCTATAGTGAGAAAATTTCTATTTATCGATAATTCTCGGCATTGGTAAATGAATACTGATCAGCACTGGAAATCTCAACAAATCTCCGAATGCACGCAAAATGTAAGTCCAGAGAATCTTTCAAGGCTTTTCAAAAAGAAAGGTTTAAATTCTTTACCTACAATGACTGGACATAGGGATATTATGGTAATGCCACTTGCGCTGTTAGAGAAGTCAATGAACAAGAAAATATCGCTTCTGTTGAAAGACAACAGGATATTGGAAGGGAGACTTGCGGGATATGACGACTATATGAACATGGTTCTCGAAGATACGGAAGAGCGCACGGCCGATCAGACACGGCGCTTGGGCACTGTTATATTGAGAGGAAATAACGTCGTCAGCATCGCGCCGCTGTGAAATTTGTTGGTCACGTTGAGACACCAGCTCCCGATGATAACTCCTTGCAGACTATGAAGGCAGTAATTCTAGCTGGAGGAATGGGCACACGTCTTAGGCCATTGACGAATCTAATGCCAAAGCCGCTCATTCCGCTTGTCGATAAGCCGTTGATCTTGCACATCATCGACTCTCTTCCTGAATCAATTGATACGGTTTTTCTCGCTGTTAATTACATGAAGGATGTTTTGGAGGATTACTTCAAAAGAACCCCGGGAAAAGAAGTTATCCTTGTCGAGGAGCGAGAGCCGCTCGGAACTGGCGGTGCTTTGAAAAACGTCGGTCGCTATCTTGATGATACTTTTGTTGCGTGCAATGGCGACATCATCTCATCGATCGATATCGCATCGATGATCGAAGAACACCATTTGAAAGGCGGGATCGGCACGATCGCCCTCTGGCGTGTGAGCGATCCAAGCGCCTTTGGCGTTGTTAGCTTATCAGAGGACAAGAGAATTGAACTATTCCAGGAAAAGCCCAAACGGGGTGAGGCATGTTCGAATCTCATCAACGCAGGGATCTACGTTTTTGAACCAGAGATTCTTGATTTCATTGGGGATGGTTTTGTGTCGCTGGAACGTGAGGTTTTTCCGAAAATTCTCAATCGTGGTCTCTACGGTTATTCGTTCGATGGTTACTGGGTTGACTGCGGTGTGAGGGAAAATCTCCTTGAGGCGCAGAGAATACTTCTCAGCCAGAGAGGTGAGATTCACTTGAACTCGAAAGTCGATGTTAAAGCAAAAATCATTCCACCGAATTTTATGACTAATGCAGAGATTGGTCCTGCGACCGTCGGTCCTGGTGTTTGCATTTGTGATCGTTCAGTGGTTCACAATGGTGCGCAAATCTCGAATAGTCTTTTGATGGAAAATAGTGTCGTCGGAAAGGGGGCTGTCGTGAGGAATTCGATCATCGGGCCGAATGCGAGAGTGAATGATGGAGAGACTGTGGAAAATTCAATCTTAGTCTGACTTCGAATTCGATTGTGAATGGTTTCTATAGATCACAATCGCATCGGCGTTGGATTTTTCTGGCAAGATCTGATACTATCAGGCCAGATATTTTCCAAATTCTAAAACAAGTTACATATTTATCTTGAAAATCGTTTCAGGTAACCCGTACCAGGGACTAAAATGAGTTACAGTGACACAATACTCAACATTATCAGTAAGAAGTCGTTTCGAAAGGGCTGGAACGCTTTCATAATTTTCTTTTTCCTCATCTTCGTCATACTTCCGACCGTCTATATTCTCTCATATGTCTTCACACACTGGAGTGCGATTGAAACCAATGTACTCAGCGACCGTGAGACGATCAATATCATTCTCAGTTCAATTGCCGCTTCGTTTGAAATCGCGGCGATTGTGACTGTTATTGATTTCATCGTTGGCCTTCCGCTCGCATGGCTCATCGTGCGCAAGGAGTTCAGAGGCAAGAGATTTCTTGACACGCTGATTGATATGCCGCTTGCTGTTCCAACTGCTGCGCTCGGTTTCTCGAGTGCCATATTCTGGGCAACGACGCCCCCATCGATCGAGGCACCGCCCTTTGCGTTCGGAGCGATCTCATCGCCGATGCTCCTTGTCATTCTCTTGCACATCGTTTTCTCTTACCCATATATGGTAAGATCCCTTGCAGCGATACTCGAACAGATTGATGTCACGTACGAGATCGCAGGCCAGACGCTCGGTGCAAGCAAGCTAACCGCGGCGAGGACGATCACGCTTCCGCTTTTCAGAGCTGGTCTCGTGACTGGCATCATTCTCTGTTTTTCGCGCAGTCTCAGCGAAACAGGCGGAACAATGATCGCCCTCGCGACGATGGCGAATGCGGCTGGGTTTAACACAGGACCGACTCTCATAGGTGAATGGAAGAAACTATCGGTGACTCATCCTGAACTGATCCCGCAGCTGTCGTTCGTCAGCATTTTGCTCATCATTATCGCACTCATTCTTCTTGCGATATTGAAGGTAATCGTGATGAAAGTGAGATTGCCTTTCGGGAAGGTCTGGCCGCGACCGGAAAAAATTTTGAGTCGGGGCTTTGCCCCGAAATTGAAGGATGCTTTTTCTCTTGTTTTTCTTCTTTTCTTTGTTTTGCTCCCTTCCTTCTTTATTTTTTCATATGTTGCAACGGCTTCACCATCGGGCGGTGACTGGGGTGGGTTCTGGGGCAGTCTCTCTTATTCCTTTGGAATCGCATTTATTGTGACTCTCATCGACCTTTCCTTCGGCATCCCGCTTGCCTTTTTCATTGCGAGAAGTGAATCAAGAAAAATATCAAGCGTACTCGATGTCCTCGTTAATGTGCCGTTAATCGTTCCAACAGCAGCACTAGGGTTTTCCCTCGGTCAATTTTATACCGATCAGCCTTTCATCCCTGCCATTCCAACTTTGCTAATTATCATGGCCCACGTTGCTTTCACTTATCCACTCGTCGTCAGAAATGTTGCTGGTGCAATAGAAGAGATAGATCCCTCGTATGAGGAAACGGCGAGAACGCTTGGCGCCAAACCAATCCAGGCATTCCGTCGCGTACTTTACCCAATGATCAAGAGCTCCATTCTCGCGGGCTCGATTATGGCTTTCACGAGAAGCCTTGGCGAGACTGGGGCTACGCAGGCGGTTGTTAGCGAGGCGTTGACAGCACCTGTTTATATAGTTGAGCTTGTGAAAGGCCAGGAATACTACCTTGCTGGTCTAGCCTGTATCGCACTCATATCCGTTTCTTATGCCGCGATGCTCCTGCTGCGATATCTGACGAGAAAGAAGGGGAGGAGCGTCTAAATGCCAGAAATACGACTTGAATGTATCAGGAAATCATATGGCTCCGTTCAAGCTCTCGATCATCTCGATCTTACTATTCATAGCGGTGAGTATCTGTGTCTTCTTGGACCGACGGGTGCTGGCAAAACGACGACATTGAGGATTATTGCCGGTCTTACCAGTCCTGATTCTGGGAAAGTTTATTTTAATGATAAAGAGGTGACACATGTCGAACCAGAGGAACGGAAGGCGGTCTTCTTATCTCAGACATACTCGCTTTTCCCTCATATGACAGTCGCAGAGAATATCGTTTTTGGCCCGAATATCAGAGATTGGCCAGATGAAGTAAAAAAGCGAACGCTTGCTGAAATGCTTGACCTCGTGCGTCTCTCACGCCGAGCCGATGCTTACCCGCGAGAATTAAGCGGGGGGATGCAGCAGCGTACGGCTCTCGCCAGGGCACTCGCATCGGGTGCGGAAGTTCTCCTTCTCGATGAGCCCCTTCGGGCTCTCGACGCACGGCTTCGATTAGGTCTGCGACGAGAACTCCGTTCCCTTGCAAAATCCCTTGGTATCACAACAATTCATGTGACTCATGATCAAGAAGAGGCTATAGTCATGGCTGATCGAATTGCAGTGATCAGAAAAGGGAAGATCGCACAGATCGGAACTCCCGAGGAAGTTTTTGATCATCCTAATTCACCCTTTGTGGCAAATTTCGTTGGGCAGTCGAATTTCTTTAGAGGTGTTGTCGTCAGCAGTAATGATGTGACTCTTATCAAAGAGAAGCAAGGAAGGTTGTTGCCAGCTCGACACTCGCATTTTAAAGCGGGCGAATGCGTTGTCATCGCTGTTAAGGTTGGCAACACCGAGATTGTGAAATCCGAGGATGGCTATTTGACTGGCAGTGTTGAGCGGATCCTATTCGAAGGGCGTAACCTATTTGTGGATATTTTGATCGATGGAGTGGGACGATGTTCGTCAAAGATACCAGCAAAATTCTTCGACAGAATCAAGGTGGGGGACAATGTAGGTATACGCTGGGATGCCGAAAAGGCCTCTATCTTTTCACTCGAAAAATGCAACCTGGATGAGGAGTTGAAGGTGGAATGAGATGCCGACGGTAGAATTGAGGAACGTTACGATGAAATGGGGTCGTGTCATTGCAGCGGAAAACGTTAATCTGAGAATTGAGGACAGGGAATATGTAACGATCCTCGGCCCTTCTGGTTGTGGTAAGACAACGCTCGTAAAAATCATCGCCGGCATTCTAGAACCGAGTTCTGGCGAGGTGTTCATTGACGGTAGGAATATGACAGGTGTGCCAATTGAAGAACGTGATATCGGTTACGTTTTTCAAAACATTGCGCTTTTCCCGCATCTTGATGTTTATGAGAACGTTGCTTATAGTCTCCGAGTCAAGGGTGTTGATCGAAAAGAATTGGAAAAAATCCCGCGCCAGTATCTCGATCTTGTCAAATTGCTCGACAAGATGAAGATGTTCCCTTCTTCCCTCTGTGGAGGCGAGCAACAAAAAGTCTCACTTGCGCGTGCCTTATCGACAGGGGCTAAACTACTTCTCCTTGATGAACCACTTTCTGCGCTCGATGCACGAGTCAGGGTCGATCTCAGATATGAGCTTAGAAGACTCGTTAAGTCCCTTGGTCTCACAGCACTTCATGTCACGCATGACCAAGAAGAGGCGATGAGTGTTTCAGACAGAATTGTCGTCATGAGAAGCGGAAAAATCGTTGAAACTGGAACACCGATGAAAATTTATACAAGACCTGAAAATCTTTTCACAGCGAATTTCATCGGCGAAACGAATCTGCTTGAGGGTTGGGTAACGCGTGTTTGTGAAGAAGAGACGAAAGTTGAATTGAGAGACGAAACGGTGATCACCGCCTCCCCTTCAAATTTCAAGGAGGGCGATGCTGTCGTTGTCTCAATCAGACCAGAAAATATCTTTTCCTCAGAACACGGGATCCCGGCAGTCATAACCGATATGAGGTATATTGGGACTTTCATT
>JANHAK010000103.1 GCA_024464195.1 Methanomassiliicoccales archaeon
CGAGAATTTTGTTCGAAGTGCGCGATGAGAGGGATTCACTATATTACATTAGAAGTAAGAAAAAGCAATCTTCCTGCGATCAATTTCTATAAAAAAATGGGATTCGAGATCGCCGGCGAAATTAACCGGTATTATTCAGACGGTGAAAGCGCATATAGGATGCATTTATTTCTCTAATGGAACATCTGATCTTGATCACGATGTTCATTCCAGAAATAATACGGTGAACGTTCCTTTTGAGATGTCGTGATATCCGCAGACAATCCTCTTTGATACGATCCGTATCGGTCCTTGATTTGTTCTTCAGCAGGCCTGCAGTGTTTTAACGCCGCTTTGATGTGCTTCTCCTCAATGAACTTATCGCCGTTGATGATTGCAAGATCGCCGGCCGAACGAATCAAACCTCCAAGTTCCCTTAGTCTCAATGTGAGTGCATTGGTCTTTCCATCAATGATCTTTGCTCGCCTTCGCGCCTCATTGATGATTGCATCGATAGCTGAACGTGATGCATGCGGGATCCTACCGTCGATCGAAATTTCTTGCGCAACAAATTGTGCGAGGAGTGCCCTATTACTTTCGTTGTCCTCCATTGTTGTTTCCATGAGTATTTCATACCCATTTCCACTGATCCTTGATCGGAGCGGCGATAGTATTTGCTCCAAATCCTGGATATTGCAAGCACCGACGAAAATGAAATCACACGGCACGTTGTCAACCCTGACACTCGCTCCCGCACTCTGAGGATTTCGACCGGAGATTGGAAAGCGCTTTTCTTGCATAGCTGTGAGGATGAATCTCTGCAGGTGTCCGAGGTGTGGCAATTCATCCAAGAAGAGAACACCTTCATGGGCCTCATGGATCGCACCTGGAACGACCCTCTCATAGGGTGGAGTTCCCAGAGATGGATGCCCGCCATATGGATCGTGCCTCACATCACCGAGAAGCTCCGTTTCACTCGCACCTGTTGCAAGAACAAATGGATTTCTCTCGAGCGGGACGAGGACTTTTCGTGGACTGATTTTCTCAAATTCTCGCCTTTTTTCCAACGCGTCCTGATCAAGAACACGGATCATTTCACCGCATCGCTCAAAAACAATAACTTCTTCTTTCCCGAGGCGTTTCCTTGTTGTTGTCACTCGATCGTTCATTCCAGGAAGACCAGATATTCCCGCAGCGCCAATTGTCACTTCGAAAAGTCCCCCGATAAGATCCCCAAATGGATTTGTGCTTGAGATTTCGCCGATCTTGAGTCGCTGGCACTTGGGACAATAACGATCTTTTGGTGATGAGTAAGTGCCACAATTTTTGCAACGATAACCGAGCTTCTCAGCGACGTTGATCGGCGCATCTTTGGGATCAATGAGCTCACCCTCTGCAAACTCCCTCGACTCTAATTCCCGGCGAACATCTTCTGCTTTCTTTACTTCAACGAACGGTCTCTCAGGATTTTCTGGGTTGTGAACAACACGGATCTCCTCGGTCGGTCGAGGAAGGTGAAGCGCAAGTGCTTGCGCAATCATCGATTTTCCAGTGCCAGGCGGACCAACGAGTAATAGATGTCTCCGCTGCTTGGCCGCAATCCTCGAAAGCTTGACGGCTTCCTCTTGGCCGATCACCCTCATTAAGGGATCGTTTGGAATCGCTATATCAAATGTTGACTGTATCGAATTCAGATCAGGCTCACGCCTCAGATCAACTTTTTCCTCTATCATCCGCTCAGATCTTCCTTCGTCCACACTTCTATCGATACTGGCTGTTTAGTTACGTTGGCCATTTTCGTGCCAACTACCGTTTGAATCTTCTTTTCAGCAGCAAGATCGAGGATTCTTTGTGTGATGACGCCGTCAAAAACAATTGCAGCAACATCTTTTATATCTTCTTTTAAGACGTTGACAAGATCCTTGCTCGGGACTTCTTTGATTACTTCACCTTTATCATTGATAAGGCGAGCATTCAAGGTTGACGAAAGTTCTGTCAACATTTCCTTATACTTTTGCTGGATTGGCGAGAGCTTCTTAGCATTCTGCGTCTTCTTTTCATCAAGATCATCGCGCTCTGCAAGAATTTCTGGCCTCTCAACCCGCTCGATTTTCTCAAATCGCTCGGTCCTAATCTGAGAATGATGAGTGCTGTTTGATTGGGCAACTTCTCCACCTAGGCCATACATTTCAATGTACTGCTCTGCTGGAATTTTATTTCTTAAACACTTCATGATCTGTTTTTGAGTCAATTCCTCAACTTCTTGACCTCTTGGAGCTCTTGCGACAAAGTCGACCTCAGCAACCTGGAAAAGTTCCCTTAGGATTAGCTCACCTCCACGGTCACCGTCAACGAACGCTGTAACAATGCGTTCCTTTGATAGGTCGCTGATCGTCTTGGGGATATTCGTCCCCTCGACTGCAATCGCGTTCTTAATACCAGCCCTCAAAAGATTGAGAACATCGGATCGACCCTCAACGACGATGATCGCATCGGAGTCTGGTACATTTGGACCAGCAGTCAACCTTTCCTTCCCGTAGTATATGACCTCCTCAGTCTGGACAGATTGACGAACACTCTCGGTGAGATCGATTCCGGTACTCTTCGACTGTCTGATAAGCTCGGATAATAATTCCTTTGCTCTCTCGATAATCTTTGCCCTTTTCGTGATGCGGACATCTTCAATTGACTCAACATTGATTCTAGCTTTGCAAGGTCCAACCCTATCGATCGTCTCCAAAGCTGCAGCGAGAATGACCGTTTCGACTTGATCAAGACTTGATGGGATAAGAATCTCCCCTTCGGATTTTCCTTGCCTGGAACTCACTTCCACCTCTATGCGACCAATTCGGCCACTTTTTTGGAGATCACGTAAATCCAGTTCATCACCGAGCAATCCTTCTGTCTGACCAAAAATAGCCCCCACCACATCAGGTTTCTCAACGATGCCATCAGCCTGTAATTTAGCTTTTATAAGATATTTAGTGGTGCTGGGATCGATGTTCATTTTGTTCACCTCTTGATTAATTTGGAAAAACAGCGGGCACAATTCTTTTAACCACTCTTAGCATTCACTACCCAATAGTGTAGTTGAGCTTTTCCAATCGGGTCTTAACACCCACATTAACCATCCTTTGAAGTATCCTATTAAAGGATATGATGAATGGATGATAGTGATCATTAGAGTCAACAGGCCCTGCCCGTTTTTCCAGCCCTCTACAAATCATAATAGCTTAAATATTTTTCGAATTTGTTTATACTAGACGATCATGGGAATTCGAAAACCACGAATTTTCTAATAGGAACATCGAAAGCTAGGCGCTCTACGATTGGATACGAATAAATTGTCAATTTTTCGAGACATGGGGTTGATTGAGAAATCAACCACCCGAAGCAACTCGAATGATCTTGACTCTATCCCCATCATTTAGGGTCTCAGTGATAGGAATTGGAGTTCGTGATTTGAGTACAATGCACTCGTCTGGGACAAATCCAAAAGACCTGAGAAGTTGTTCAACGGTTAGATCTTTTTCGATTTCCACCATTTGTGCATTCTTTTCCCTGTATTTTCCCAATTCAACCGTAATCGATATTCTTTGATTCATAGATGCCAAATCGAGATTTCATCATCTTCGTTTAAATCTTTCCTCCTTTCTGAAGCGGTGTGATTCTTTGCTGGCATCGTTTTTCAATGGATCGAGTAAAGATAAAAATAAGAGAAGCGTATTGGCGCTTTAGTGATGCCGAGGTAGCCTAGTCCGGAAAGGCGGTAGCCTCGAGGGTCAATGGATCGCCGGGTAAGCTACTGGCGGTCACCGCCTCGGGAGTTCAAATCTCCTCCTCGGCGCTTCATATGCTGGTGATTTCTGTTTACCGAAGCTCCCCAGGCATTTTTGTGACCAGATCTACTGACAAGCTGCACTTGAAGATTTCAACAAAGAACAAGGACCGCGCCATATGACTCTACATTTCATTCTAAATTTCATCTTTACAATGTAGATTAATCGATGAGAGGTGAGGAGGCAGAGATTGTCGTTTTCTCGACTTTTCTTTGAAGTCGTAGAGAACGATGTGTGAATAATCTAAGACAATATCACCTTCAAAGAAGGGTTAAAACAAATCAGAAAAAAAACTTGATCTGGAAATAGCATCTCCATGAGAAAAAAAGAGCTCATTATTCAAGAACTAATGAGGCGGGATGATAAATTTCGAATCTCTGAAATAAGAAGAGACGGCATTAACATCAAGAATTTGTCTCGGCCATTATTCCCAGCAAAAAAAGTTTGGTCGATTTGCATGATCTCTGCTATGGTTAATTCCATATGAACTCTGAAGATGGGGGAAGGACTTACAAATAGCCCTTCTGCTTGCCAATAGCTCGCCGATTTATCAAGATTAAAGGTATACTCAATATGACCATCGTCGTAATTGTAGGGAAGATTCCATCCCTGCACTGTGCAATACTGCCACAAAGTACAGCGGTGCTTGAGGCACAACAGAAGTCAACAACGTAGTGCTCATCTGGCTGTGATCCCAATGAGAATATTTTTTCTTAAAAGACCTATCTAAGAAAGATACGATGAAATAGTCTAATTAGTTTTGGTCCAGCTAGTGAGAATCATGTTATCAAGCTTCAACGATCATTCGCAAGATTCTTTTTTTTCTGAAACGACAAACTCATCTAGTTAGAATGTGAGGTGTGATCGAAGTTGCTTAAATTTATTTCTCGAGACGACGAGCTAAAGAATTTACATAGTTATTTGGAACTATCAACACCCACTCGTTCTGCACCAAAAAACAAGAGATTGAGCTAGATTCATCAACCGATCTATTAAATAAATCCTTAATATCCTAGTGAGAATTGACGAAAAATATGGTAGACTTTGAAGATTACTTAAAAATGGCTACTGACCTTGCATCTAATGGAGGAGCGTCTTACGCCGAAGCGAGGTTCCAAGAAGACACTTTCGAATCGAATCTTCTGAAAAACGGTGTGCCAGAAGTGACATCCTTCGACACAAAAAGAGGAATTTCAATTCGCGTCATCGTTGACGGTGCTCTTGGCTTTGGTGCGACGAATAGGATGAATAAGAAAGATGTTAGAGATCTCGTGACAAAAGTGGTCTCATTTGCTAAAGAAGCTTCAAGAATGCGAAGATCAAAGATTCAATTCAAAGAAGCAACTGTAGGAAAGGAAAAATTCGAAATCAAGCCGAGAATCAAATTTGAATCAGTTT
>JANHAK010000104.1 GCA_024464195.1 Methanomassiliicoccales archaeon
AATGGTCCAGGCGATCCTGCACATCCCGCACTCAGAGAGACGATCATTAAAACAGTCCAGAAAATTAAGGAAGATTATCCAATTATGGGAATCTGTCTTGGCAATCAAATTCTTGCACTCGCCTTTGGCGGGCGAACTTACAAAATGAAATTCGGACATAGAGGTGCGAACCAGCCTATCAAATTCAGGAATAAGGTTTTCATCACATCACAAAACCACGGGTACGCGGTGGACAAAGACAGTTTGATTAATGAAGGATTCCAGGCAGACCAAATTAATGTCAACGATGGTACTGTCGAAGGAATGAGGCATAAAGAGCTCCCAATATTTTCCGTCCAGTATCATCCCGAGGCGTCACCAGGGCCGATGGATACTTCATTCCTCTTTGACGAGTTTGCCTCGATGTTGGAGGAGTTGCGATGACTGAGAAAAAAACGAAAAAACTGATGGTCATCGGCTCCGGCCCAATAGTTATTGGCCAGGCTGCAGAATTTGATTTTTCCGGCTCGCAGGCTTGCAGATCTCTCAGGGAGGAGGGGTTTGAAACTGTTCTCGTGAATTCAAATCCAGCAACAATTCAGACAGATTTCGAAATTGCAGATCGGGTGTATATCGAACCACTTAACGCTGAGACGATTGCAATGATCGCTGAAAAAGAGAGGGTCGATGGTATCCTTTCGGGCATGGGGGGACAAACAGCACTCAACATCTGCTCTGAACTAGCAGAGAATGGAACACTCGATCGACTTGGCATCAAACTTCTCGGCACTCAGCCTCTGGCGATCGCCCTCTCTGAAGATCGAGAACTTTTTAGGGACACGATGAAGAAAATTGGGGAGCCCATTCCAAAAAGTATCGCTGTGCACAACATTGATGATGCAAAGAAAGCTGCCAGTGAATTAGGATATCCCGTGCTCGTGAGACCAGCTTACACTCTTGGTGGTACAGGCAGCGGCATCGCGAGGAACGAGGAAGAACTTGAATCGATTGCGGGCAAGGGGCTCATCTATTCACGCATTCATCAGGTTCTCATTGAAGAGAACGTCCTCGGATGGAAGGAATATGAATATGAAGTTATGAGAGATCGCAACGATAATTGCATCATCGTTTGCAGTATGGAAAACCTCGATCCAATGGGCATCCATACGGGGGAAAGTATCGTCGTCGCGCCTGCTCTTACGCTCAGAGATATTGATCATCAAAGACTCAGGAGCGCGGCAATTAAAATCATAAGAGCCCTTGGAATCGAAGGAGGCTGCAATATCCAATTCGCTTTCAACCCTGAAACAAAAGAATACAGGGTTATTGAAGTCAACCCTAGGGTTTCGAGATCCTCAGCACTCGCATCAAAGGCGACAGGATATCCCATCGCAAGGGTTGCCGCAAAAATTGCCGTTGGTAAAACGCTCGATGAGATCAAAAACAGAATTACTGGAAAGACCTATGCAGCATTTGAACCTGCAATCGATTATATCGTTCTCAAGATCCCAAGGTGGCCCTTTGATAAATTCAGGACAGTCGATCGAAGGATAGGTACTCAGATGAAGAGTACCGGGGAAGTCATGGCGATCGGTCGAACGGTTGAGGAAGCAATCATGAAAGCAGTTAGATCTCTCGAAATCGACAAAATGGATCTAGAACCGGAAAGCTGGAGTGATGTTGAACTTGAGGAGGAACTTGCCTACCCGACTGATAAGAGATTGTTCGCAATTGCCGAGGCGATCAGGAGAGGCATGAAACTCGAAAGAATCGCCGATTTGACGAAATGGGATATTTTCTTCATTAAGAAAATTAAGAACATCATTGATATGGAGGAGGAGATCAGAAACGCGAAAGAAATCAGCAGAGACCTCCTGCTCAGGGCTAAAAGAATGGGATTTCCCGATGAAAGTATCGCACAACTCATAAAAACATCGCCTGAGGAGATCAGGAAACTGAGAATCTCTCTGGGTATCGTGCCAACGTATAAGATGGTTGATACTTGCGCAGCTGAGTTCGAAGCCGCGACGCCGTATTTTTATTCGACCTACGAAACACATTGTGAAGCGAAAAAGTCAGCAAACAAGAAAGTCGTCATTGTCGGCGGCGGGCCGATCAGAATTGGACAGGGGATTGAATTCGACTATTGTTGCGTTCATGGCGTGATGGCGTTGCAAGAAGAGGGTATCGATGCCGTGATCATCAACAATAACCCAGAAACAGTTAGCACAGACTATGATATTTCCAACAGATTGTATTTCGAACCGCTAACGCTTGAGGACGTCCTCAACGTCATCGAGAAGGAAGACGCAGACGGTGTTATTCTACAATTCGGAGGCCAAACAGCTGTTAACCTCGCTGTGCCTCTTCAGAAGGCTCTCGAAGGTCGCAAAACGAGAATTTTGGGAACGAGTCCCGAGATGATGGACGTTGCAGAGGATCGTAAGCTTTTCTCAGCACTCATGGATCGCTTGGGAATCAAACAACCAGCATCTGGAACAGGATATTCATTTGCAGAGGTCAAAGATATCGCCGCAAAAATAGGTTATCCAGTACTTGTTAGACCGAGCTATGTGCTTGGCGGCAGGGCGATGGAAATTGTTTATAATGAGAAAGAACTCGAAACCTATGTTAGTTCAGCTGTCAAGGTCTCAAGAAAACACCCTATTCTTGTTGATAAGTATCTTTCAAATGCGATCGAAATCGACGTGGATGTCGTCTCTGACGGGGAGGATGTTTTTATTGGAGGTATCCTTGAACACATCGAAGAGGCGGGTGTACATTCGGGCGACGCGACGATGGTCATTCCCCCACAAACTTTGTCGAAACAAATCATCGATGAAATTATCAGCATCACTCAGAAAGTCGCTCGCGCGCTCGAGATTAAAGGTTTGATGAACCTCCAGCTGGCGGTCAAGGACAATGAAGTCTACATGCTTGAAGCAAACCCCCGTGCGAGTAGAACTGTACCGTTTGTGTCAAAGGCAATTGGTATTCCGCTCGCGAAGATTGCGACGAAAGTCATGCTCAGCAAGACGCTGAAGGAGCTGGGATTGGTCGGTGTTGCCTCGTTCGGCCATGTGGCGGTTAAAGCGTCGGTCTTTCCATTTCTGAAATTACCGGGCGTTGACAGCATACTCGGACCTGAAATGAAAAGCACGGGGGAGGTTATGGGGATCGGTGAGAGTTTCGAGGAGGCTTGCTACAAGGCATTTATCGCCGCTGGCTACAAACTTCCCTTGAGCGGCAGTGTATACATTACCGTCAGCGATAAAGACAAGGAGGCTGTGCTTCCGATTGCGAAAGAACTCTTACAAATGGGCTTCACAATTTATGCGACTAAAGGAACCTCGACATTCCTCAGGAATCATGGCATACAGACAACAACGGTCTACAGAATTAGCGAGAACATTGCGCCCGACGCCCTTGGCCTCATGAGAAAAGGAGAAATCAATCTCATCATCAACACCCCGACCGAGAGTTCAGGGGCTAGAAGAGATGGCTACATGATGAGACGCCTTGCCGTCGAATTGGAAATTCCTTTCATTACTACCATTCAGGCGGCAAGAGCGACAGTCGGCGCGATAAAATGGGCAAGAAAAGGAAAAATCGATGTCAACGAACTGAGGAGTTATCACTCGCTCTCAACACCAATCTCGATTTCCATGCGGCAATCATGATTCCGATCACAACAAGGGAACCACCGAGGATCACAACTGCCGACGGGGTTTCCCCAAGGAATAAAGCTGCCAAGAGAGTCGCACCGACAGGCTCTCCGAGAAATGAGATGCTAATGAAAGTCGCTGGCAGATATTTTAGAGAATAGTTGAAAAGAGTGTGTCCGAAAATTGTAGAAACGATTGCAAGACTTAGGAAAATTGTGAGCTCATCAACGGTATAAGGCCAAAGCGGTGCGTTAGTGACCAAACATGCTGCGAACAAGAAAACTGAAGAAAAAGAATATACAACAAAAACATATGCAATGAGACCCATATTTTGTCTCATCATTCTTCCAGAAATGATGTAGATTGCTGCAGCTACCGCACCCAGCAACGCAAGAAAATTTCCCATGTTTTCGCCAATTCCCCCATTTCCCGAGTAGATAAGGATAATACCAATAAAACCTAACAGGGCGCCAATAATCCAGTGACGTACGGGTTCACGAAATAGTATACTGGAAAGAATGCAAACGATGAGTGGATGAGACGTCACGAGGATAACAGCATTTGCGACTGTTGTCATTTTCACTGCAGTAATAAAGAAGAAAAAATGAAATGCGAGCGTGAGTCCCACGATCGAAAGAGAGATGAATTCTTTGCCAGACATTCCTCTTAATTCTGTTCTTGATATACTCAGCGCAAATGGAAACAGAATGAGTGATGTTAATCCCATACGATACGCAGCAATTACGAGAGGAGGAGCATTGCTCCATCGAATAAAAATTGAGGAGAAGGAAATGCCAATAATGGCAATGAATGCACAGATGTATGAATTGAGGCGAATTTCTCGATCGGTTGTTATTGAGCAATCCCCCTAATGGATCAAAATACTGCGAACTCCACGGCAAGCCTTGATTGCGGGGATAAGTTCTGGAGGTACGGGGCTTTCGGTAATCACATAAAGGCGCGGCTCTTCCGAGAGTTCGGGGTCATCGACGATCGCTTGTCTAATACTGATACCAGCACCTGCGATAACTCCTGCAACATCTGCAAGTATGCCTGGCATTTGGGCATCGACGGGGATGATTTCAATTGCACTCCAGCCCATGACAGGGGCGACATCCTTCAAAAGAGGAGTAGGGCGCAATTGAGAATATACATTGAGGAGTTCATCGTGTGACATGATCGTTTCGACCGCTGCTCTGACGATCCTCCTATCAACGCCTGCCGCCCGAGCAACAGCAATGTCTGCGACCTCAACATCACCGCAGAAAATTGTGCGGTCGCTGACGCGCAGCCCATACTGGAGTAAGAGCTTCGCAACCTTTGCCTGCGACGGATATCGTCCGAAATATTTTGCCAATGAACGCCACATCTAATCGATACAATGTGGTTCCAATAGAAAACGCTTTCCAATTTAGTGATTAATGATGAACAAATCAGTGCTCCACTGATTATTAAAGTATCTAAC
>JANHAK010000105.1 GCA_024464195.1 Methanomassiliicoccales archaeon
TCCAACTCACGAAATCTCTCAACTGCAATGTTAGCGTATCAGTAACCGATGACGCATTCCTGTTGAACATGCCCAAGCGGGTCGATCTCAACGGGATTGAGAAGATCGTGACGAGCAACGAGCTTGAGAATGTTCTCCGGCGCGCCGTTAGAGATTCCGAGATTTTCAAGCAGAGGTTTCGCCACACGGCTGCTAGGAGTTTTATGATTCTTCGGAATTACAAGGGAAGAGAAGTCTCGGTCAACAGACAACAGCTCCGTTCGAGCTATCTTCTCGATACGCTTGGTAATATTGAAAACATGCCGATTGTTGAGGAAACTTATAGGGAAATTCTCAACGACGTCATGGATCTTCAAAATGCGAAACTCATTCTATCATTAATTGAGAAGGGGGAGATCGCTGTTGAGGCGATCGACTACTCTTCCACTCCTTCGCCGTTCGCGCACAGTGTAATCCTTGCTGGTATTTCGGACATCGTGCTGATGGAAGATCGTAGCTCTCTTCTCAAAGAGCTCCATCGCAAGATTCTCTCCAAAGTTCTTGGTACAGAATTATCGGAATTCGAGTTCGAGGCAGAACAGGTCACTGCCTATTTTAGAAAGAAAATTGGAATGATCGAGAAGAAAGAAGACATTCTCGATCTGCTCAGGCTCGCAGGGCCGATGAGAATTTTCAAAGAGCGAGCACGGAGTATCTACCCATATGCCTCAAAAGATAGAAAGATCGTTGAAAATTGGGCAGAAGAGCTTCTCGATGAGATGAAGATCGCATCGGTCTTCATCGATGATTTTTACTTTGTTGCTACTGAGGACCTCAATACATATGCGACCATTTTCTGCAGAGAACGACCGCTTGGTGCTCTCGAGCGAAAAGCTCTTGAAACGCTCAGTGAGGAAAAAACGCAGACGCAAATTGCGCAAATACTCGGAATTGATTTTGATATGGTGGGCAGAATTATCCATGTTTTAGAGTCAACCCAGCTCGTCGGAAGAGTTGCATATAAGGGCGGTCAATGGTACTTTAAGCGACGGGAAATCTCGAAAAGACCTTATGAGGAATCGCTTCAAATCGCCGTGCGAAAATTCCTCGCCTCTAACGGTCCCGCGACAGTTGAAGAGATCGCATATGCATTGATGTTGGCAGAAAAAAAGGTTCTCGATACTGTTGAATCGCTTGTCAACGAGGGCGTCCTCGTTAAAGGAAAGTTCATCGTCTCAGAAAAGCCACAGTACATGCTTCGTATCGACTATCTCAGGTTGAGAAGTGAGAACCTTTCAGCTTTTGATTCGAAAACAGTCGAATCTTATCGCAGGTGGAAGCTTGATGGGCCGTTCAATTCTATTGAGGAATGCCTTCGTTTCCTAGGAGGAGTGGGCGATCCCCTTGATGTCTTTTACCGGGTTTCAGGATTTACGATGGATGAATGGGAGCGCTTGAGAAAATCCGGCAAAATACTCCTCGGACGTTTCCAAAGGGGGCGGGTGAGGTATGTTTTGGCGGATGACGCACCGCTTTACGTTTCTGCGTACAGAACACCGGCGATTGGACAGCGGGAGCTGGCGATACTTGATCTCATCAGGCTCCATGGTGGCCTTAGTTTCAGGCAACTTGCCTCTCTTGTCAATATGACAAAAGAGCAGCTGAGAACCATTCTAGAGAGACTCGATAGAAATCTCTTGGTCATCAGGCTATATGACGAAAACGAAAATCTTTCGAGAGAGAACATTTACGCCTATCTCAATGTCGCACCGTACGAAGGTGATGCGAAGGAGGAAATTGTCAGGCGATTCATCAGAGCTTATGGTCCAGTTTCGATGCAAGCGATCGCGGGCTACACAGGCTTTTCATTAGAAGAAATTGAGACGATTCTTGAAAAGGAGGGGATAGCGAAAATTGTTGTGGGAGAATCGCAAACGGAGATGTTCGTCTTCGCGGATGAGGTCGAAAAACTCGAACGTTTCTCTGAGTCTGTAGAAAAGATTTGTATCAGATCGCTTCATGATCCCTCGGTTCAATCTCTTTGGGCAGAGATCACATCGAGGTATGGCGATAAGTGGATCTATCCAGTCATGCGTGATGGGACACTGGTCGGAGCAATCGAAAAGTGGAAAATGAGTGGGTGCGTTGAAATCAGGGCAATCGATCTTGATGATTATGGTACAATCGATGAGGTCTTGAATGCAATCGATGACACCATGGTCTTCTACCGGCAATTGGGCTACGATATTGTAAGAGTAAAGGAAGTCCTAGGCATGCCAGCTGGGGAGATTTCGGGCGAGCTCCTAGGAAAATTTTTCAATGCTGGATATCACCGAATAGGCAGATCTTTGATTAAAGGAAACTTCGTTCCACAGGTCTACGCATGGGAACAGATCCTTCAATACATTTTCACAAAGCAATCGGTTTATCCACAGAATAATTTCGAGAATGTACTCGAGGCGGTGAGAAAAACAGGAGGGTTCAGGGCCGATCCACCTGCGTTTCTCAGGTGTAAGGTGAAAGTCCCGTTAAAAAAACTCGTTGAACAGGGAATGCTCGTTCGAGCGCAAGTGATTCCCTCATTCATGACTTACACCACGGTCAAATTTGCCTCACTTTGCCGAAAAGCGAGGAATGGCGAAATGACGGATGACATGAAACTCCTCCTTCGTGTCCTTAATGATCATTCTTCAATCTCAAAAGAGGAATTATTCTCGGCGTCGCCGCTCGGATACGGAAAAACGTACGAGGCGCTTAAAAAACTCGTGGAAAATACGGTTGTCTATTTTGATGGGAGAAGACGAATATCGGTCGTGCCGGAAATTGATCTCAGTGTGGAAACCGCGCGCGTCAAACTCGTCGAACATCTCTTCGAAAATTACGGCATCTTCAGCGCTGAAAACCTCGCGAGGATGCTAGACTTCATCATGCCAATGAGGGAATTGAGAAAGTTGCTTGCCTCTCTCGAAAATGACGGCCTCCTTGTCAAAGGATATTTTGTCAGCGATGATGAAACACTCTACTGGATGTTGAAAGATGATTCGCCTCTGAAGGGGATCGAATGCGAGGACGGATTCGTTCTCGCGACGGACGATCATCTCTTCTTCTATTTGCAACCCTGGTTAAAGAAGGAGATTGGCCAGCGTGCTGAAGCGATTTTCAAGGGGCCTCATTTGATCGGCAGTTTCAAAGCTCATCGCCTTGGCACTGATCTCTACATCGACGAATTCTCTGGTGGTCAGGAAGCGAAGAGAATACTCAACACTTTCTTGCGGATTAATCATTTCACGCTTAGAAAGAGCAGGGAGGAAAAGATCCCTGATTGGGAAGTGCAGGAGTTTTACGAGAAAACTCACCCAGGCGAGGTCTGATTTATTCCTCTCTGCTCATAATGAGTTCGGCGACTTTCTTTCCTGATAATAACATGCCACCAAAGATCGGCCCCATACGGGGTGCTCCCATAACAGCATTACAGGCCATCCCCGTTACGTAAAGGTTCGGGAATACTTCAACGGTGTTCTCGACAGTCATCTTTTCGCCAACCTCTGCCCACATACTCTTCTCGCCCTCGATCCTCCCTGAAGGCGTGCGCAGTTTTCCTGCTTTCTGTTGCACAATTCTGCAGATCTCCGCTGCGTGACCAGTAGCGTCGATCACGTATTTTGCTCTCACACTCACTGGGTCAACATGAAGACCTGCGATATCCACAGCGCTCCAATTTATGACGACACCAGTTACCCTTGAGTCCCTAATCATCACGTCTTCGACTGTAATCGCATTAAAAAGTCGAGCGCCCGCATCGATTGCAGCGGCAATCATCTTAGCTGACGATTCAACCGAATCCGCTGTGTAATAGCCATTCCCCTCGTCTTTGAGTCTGACGCCGATCTCTTCGAGAAGGAATTTTGACTCCTCCTGCACGACGATGATCGGGAAAGTCATTCCACCTCCCCACATGCCGCCACCGGGCGAGATACGCCTCTCGAAAATAACGACCCTTTTTCCTCCCCTCGCAAGATATCTCGCAGCTGTAAGGGACGATGGTCCAGCACCCGCAATAACAACATCTACATCGAGGTTCTCGATAAACTCTTTCGAAAACCGTTCGACGATTTTTCTTGTAATGATAACCTCGTCAATTGGCATGAGACGACACCTGTTCAATTTTAAGATTAGCCATGAAACAACAATCTTCCCTTATGAATTTGTTGTTTGAAAAGCGAAGGGCTGTGAAATCTGGGGGCGACGTTGTGCGTTTACATAAATTTGAGACCCTCTTGTCTTTGAAATTTTCTGCATAGTTGCTGGTGACCTTTGTGTTCAACAATTGCTGCACGATTTTAGTATTATTCTGGTGTCCGAAATGGAAAATCTTGTAGGTAATCTGCCGCTCAGCCAATTCATTTGCTTTCTTCATTGTTTAAAAATTTTGATTAAAATTTCATTTATCTGCACGAAGGTTATATGAAAACAAATCCAGTCAAGTTGCTTGTCGATCTTACAGAAAAGTCGAAAGAATAATTATAAAATCTTTAATATCGTTAATTTATCACGGGTCGTTATGAAGATCCCATGCGAACTGATTGTTTGGTACGTGCTGCCATCAATACGCAGGGAATTGGCCAGAGAACTTGTTGAAAAGCATGGAATGACGCAGGCCGAGGTCGCCCGCCGTTTCGGAGTAACTGATGCTGCAATTTCGCAATACTTGAAATCAAAGCGCGGTACGAGCAGGGAAATCGAGACAAGTGAAAAATACGAGGAATTCAAGAAAGAGGTGGAAAGGGCAGCCATGAGGATCCTCAATGGATCAGACATTGTGACGGAGACCTGCAGAATCTGCGAAATGGTCAAGAAAAGCGGGATGCTCATTTCGATTTACGAAAGTTATACGGGCGTAAAAGCTCCTCAATGCATCTGCCCACAGATGGAATAACAAACTTTCTCATCAATGCAAGATCATCCTGAATCGCGCCTCGCCTCTGACAAATAGATGAATTCTTGTGCATAACCAGCATACTCGCCGAAATACGATCGACAGAAGGCGCTAACTTTCTTGTAGTTTCCTTCGACACCATAGTGTCTTTTCATGGCTCTTGCAATCCTAACATCGATTGGAAAAGCCTC
>JANHAK010000106.1 GCA_024464195.1 Methanomassiliicoccales archaeon
TTCGCGTTTCTTGAAGAATTTCGCGATATCCCTGTCGATTAGAGTGCCGTTGGTCGCGATGATTACGAAAAGATGATGATCCCTTGCAAATTCGACGAGCTCGAAAAGATCCTTCCTCATCAGGGGTTCTCCTCCCGTAAAGACAATGCTTCTAGCGCCGATCTCGGCCACAGATTCGATGAGCTTCATCGCTTCCTTCGTATGGAGTTCAGTCAATGACCGAAGACCAGCGTTGGCATAGCAGTGAACGCATTGAAGGTTGCATTCGGTCGTGCATTGCCATCCGACATGGATTGGCGCTTCTTGAGAAATCATTGCGGTAGAATCGTATGATTACAGGTTTTAATCAATCATACGGCTCTCCTCCTTCCTGTATTTGATTTCAAGATCAATCTTTTAGGAACGCGGATGATCCTTTTTGAAAAAAAATATCGAGCGCTTTCAGCAAAAAACATGATAATTACAAAATAAATCAATATAGGGATGAGTTGTTGTTTGACGATAAAATGAAACTAGAAGACGAACACAGAAAGATCAAAGAATTTTGGGACAGAAAGATGTCCCAGCGGTCGAAATCTCCACCGCAATTCCGCTACCAGGAGTATTTTTATTTAAAATATAGGGATCAGATAAAAGAGCCGATCCTTGATCTGGGATGCGGTGACGGTGAGTTTCTAGATATGGTCTGTAAAGATGGCAAACTGGATATTTACGGGCTTGATATTTCAGAAGTCGCTGTACAACTTGCCCGAAAACGATTGTATCCATATCTCGGCAATAGTGTTGATGGAAGAATCAAAATGGGTGACATGATATTCACCTCGAATTATTTCAAGAAGGATTTTTTCGGCACCGTTGTTTGTGAGGGGACAATTCATCAGTCCACATGCACAGGTGCGAGAATGACAGCTAATGAGATACACAAAGTTCTCGTTTGTGGGGGACTTGCGTATATCTCAACTCGATCCAGCTCAACAATTCCATATCATGCCACTCAGGTCGAGGGGGAGCGGGAAACGTACAGAATGGTCGGGGAAGGGGGAGTCGTCAGATGCTACTTCTCGAGAGAAGGCGTCGTTCGCTTGGTCGAAGACTTGTTCGAAATTATTGAACTAGAGGAAAAGGAAGTGATTCTCAGAGTCGAAGGGACACCGTATAAAATGTGGATACTTGTTTTGAAAAAGCCGTAGATTGATTCCTACTCAGGATTTGAATGGCAAAAGAGTTTCTTCTTGAAAATAATAATTGATAAATTGGCAAGAGATTTGAGACCCAATGGCAGGAATTTCATTGGTTTCAAGATGATTTTTGTGTGTTTTGTCGTATGATGAGAGTTCGTATATGATCCAGTATTATTAAATTGTTGAAAGTTAAAAACAACAGGACCTCGTTGTTTTTCTGACGAGCAAGTAAATAAGTAACGGTCCTCCGACAAGCGCCGTTATTGCTCCAACGGGCAACATGACCGGTGCGGCCGCCCTCCTCGCGATGATGTCGGCGATAAGGATACGGAGAAAGTGTGGGAAATTCTTGCAATGCTCCATATCGAAAGCCTAGCAATGCGCAAATTCGATGAGCTGAGCGGTGGGCAGCAACAGAAAGTGCTCATCGCAAGGGCTCTAGCCCAGGAAGCGAAAGTTCTCCTGCTCGACGAGCCAACGAGCAACCTCGACATCAGACACCAGCTCGAAGTCATGAACCTCATCGAGAGACTTGTTACGGAGAAAAACCTCGCGGGTATTACAGCGATCCACGACCTCAACCTTGCTTCGAGATATTGCGATAAGATCGTCATGATGAAGGAGGGGAAGATATTCGCCGCAGGCAGGGTCGATCGTGTATTGACGCCGGAAAACATCGAGAAGGTCTATGGCGTCAGAGTTGCGATCGATGGATGTCACGGGAAACCACACATTGTTGTTTTGGAGATTTCGAGCTAACCGCAAATGGATCTCGACGTTCTTGAATTTGAATTTACGCATCTCCGAACTATCGAGTTGAAACATAAATTATATAATTGATAAGATCCGTTAAAAACTCTAAAGAGAATTGGGGGTTCATTGGTAGCTATGAATCAATTACCGTGCTACTGTCCTTGCGGGCTGGACTGTACTTGGTGCGTTTACAATAAGATCAAAGAAAGCGAGGGATATGGTTGCCCTGGATGTTCTGAGAAAGAGGGGTGTGCGATTCGAGATTGTCGCATGAGGCAGGGAAAGTCGTGTGAAAACTGCGTTTCTTTTCCCTGCGTCAATTTCATCAACGGTTTCGAGTGCATGAAGGCATATGAATGGTACTGATCTTCGAGCACATGATCGGGTGTTGATTTGATGGAAAAGGATCAGACTTCAGAAAGTCCTCATGCCGCTAGCGACGTTCTGATCGCAGAAAAATTGATGGTGAAGCTCGAGAAAATTATGGAAGAACACAATTATCAGAGGAGTGCTTTACTCGAAGTACTCCAGAAAGCGCAGGAGATCTTTGGATACCTTGACAGGAAAGTGTTGTTACTGATTGCTGAGAAGCTTCACGTTGCACCGAGTCAAGTTTATGGTGCAGCAACTTTCTACAATTTTTTCAGACTGAGGAAACCTGGAGAACACATCATCACCATTTGCATGGGAACTGCGTGCTACGTCAAGGGCGCAGACAAGATTCTCTCGACACTCGAGCAAGAGCTCGGGATTGAAAGGGGGAAGTCGACGCCGGACGGAAGAATCTCTCTTTTCATCACGCGGTGCATCGGCGCATGCGCAATGGCGCCAAATGTGATTATCGATGACGTGGTCATTGGCAAGGCGACAAAAGAGGGCGTTATCGAAAGAATTAGAAAATCTGCTGGGGGAGAAAACTGAAGATTGAAGATATCGAGAAAATCGCTGAGGAAGAGCGAGAAAAGCAAAAAAGGTTCGAGTACAGAATCAATGTCTGCTGCTCAAGCAGCTGTATCTCGCTTGGCTCGTTGAATGTCCTTAAATCATTCGAAAGAGCGGTGAAAGAATTTGGTTTGGAAGATAAATGTAAAATCGCAAGAACGGGATGTCCTGGGACGTGTTCTGCAGGTCCAGTTGTATTGGTGGAGCCTGGTGACTATTTTTACCAAAGTGTTACACCAGAAAGCGCACAAGAGATTGTTAAGGAGCACGTGATGCGGGATGTTCCCGCAAAACGATTCCTTTACAGCAATCCAGAATTCTTTTCAAAACAAAAAAGGCTCGTGCTGAGAAACGCTGGTAAAATGGATCCTCTTAATATTCGTGAATACATATCGCGTGGAGGTTACACCGCGCTCGTCAAATGCCTCACAGGGATGAGTCCAGAAGACGTCATTAATGAAGTTTTCAAAAGTGGTTTGAGGGGGCGTGGTGGCGCCGGTTTTCAGACGGGACAGAAATGGAAATTCGTGTCGAAAGCGCCAGGCTCTCCGAAATACATCATCGGGAATTTGGACGAGGGCGACCCTGGCGTCTTCGCCAACAGAACGCTTGCTGAAGCGGACCCTCACGCAATCATAGAAGGCATGATCATCGCCTCTTACGCACTCAAGGCGGAAAAAGGATATCTTTATACAAGGGCTGAGTACCCTCTCGCGATCGAGACGCTCAAGAAGGCGATACAACAAGCTCGATCGCTTGGCCTAATCGGTGAAAAGATACTTGGAACGGATTTGAACTTCGACTTGGAGTTGCGGTTAGGAGCGGGCGCTTTCATTGCAGGAGAGGAAACGGCAATTCTCGCTTCAATCGAGGGAATGAGGGCGATGCCCCGCCCCCGCCCTCCCTATCCAGCGTCATCTGGTCTCTGGAGAAAGCCGACGCTGATTCAGAATGTTGAAACACTCGCAAATATCCCTCTCATCGTGCTCAACGGCGGCGAATGGTTTTCGAAAATCGGGGTACCTCATTGCCCCGGGACTAAATGTTTTTCGCTGACTGGAAAAATCAGGAACCCCGGTCTCATTGAGGTTCCGATGGGCATCACACTCAAAGAGGTTGTCTTTGATATTGGGGGTGGTGTGCCAGATGGAAGGACATTCAAGGCAGTTCTCGTCGGAGGTCCTTCGGGTGGTTGCTTACCAGAATCACAACTTCACCTTCCCATCGATTACGAGTCGCTGACGAAAGCGGGCGCAATCATGGGGTCTGGTGGGATCGTCGTGCTCGATGATGAGTCCTGCATGGTCGACACGGCGAAATTCTTCATCGAATTCTGCGTCGACGAGTCCTGCGGCAAGTGCACGCCCTGCCGAGTGGGGCTCGTCAAGGTGAAAAAGGTTCTTGAGCGGATTGCACACGGGAAAGGTGTTGAAAAGGATATCGATCTTCTTACAAAAGTCGGCGAATACATCAAAGAGGCGAGCCTTTGTGGCCTTGGCCAGACCGCCCCAAATCCCGTTCTCACAACGGTCCGCTATTTCAAGGATGAGTATCTCGCGCACATCCTTAATAAAGAATGTCCGACGGGGAAATGCGACATGGGTACGAGGAGGAGGTCATGAAATCGGTTAAATTGACGATTGATGGGAAGGCGGTTGAGGTGCCTGATGGCACGACAATCCTCGATGCTGCGCGAGCAAATGGGATCAATATACCGACGCTCTGCCATTTAGAAGGTGTAAAAGACTACGGAGGGTGCCGCCTCTGCCTCGTCGAAATCAAAGGATCTTCAAAAGTTTTTCCGGCCTGCACGACGCCCGTCGCTCCGGGCATGGAGGTCACGACAAATTCCGAACGGTTGAGGGAGTACCGGAAAATGACCGTCCAGCTGTTGCTTTCCGAAAGGGCGCACATCTGCTCGGTCTGTGTCGCCAACGGTGCCTGCGAACTTCAATCGTTGGCGAGCGAACTCGGTGTCGATCAACTCGTTTTCGAACGGGATTGGCCAGAACTCAGTGTCGATCTCACGCATGCGTATCTTGTCATCGATCGCAACAGGTGCATTCTCTGCACCCGCTGCATAAGGGTTTGCGATGAGATCGAAGGTGTCCACACACTCGATCTCATGCTCCGCGGAAAGGAAACGCAGGTTGTCATCGATCTCAACGAGAATTGGAAAAACGCCCCTTCCTGTACGGGCTGCAGGAAATGCGC
>JANHAK010000107.1 GCA_024464195.1 Methanomassiliicoccales archaeon
GAAGGGGCACATAGATGATTTATTGAGAAAAGCAGTCAGCATGGGAATCGACCCAATCAGCGCTGTTCGCTCTGTAACCCTATGGCCCGCGAAACATTATGGACTGCCACTTGGATCAATTGAGATAGGCGAATCGGCGGACATCGTGATTGTTGACGATCTCAAGGATTTCAACGTCTTGCAAGTATACATTAGCGGGAAACTTGTTGCGGAAAAAGGCAGAACACTGTTCAAAGTTGAGCCTGAAAATCTCGACTACAACATGGTTGAACAGCGCATTTCTCCAACCGAATTTGAAATTCATGTCGATAAAGAAAAGCGGAAAGTGAGGGCCAGGGTGATTCGCGTTGTGCCCGACCAAGATATCAGTTATTCTGATGTCGCCGAGCTCAACGTCATTGATGGTGTCGTTCAGGTGGATTTACAACAAGACGTGCTTTATGCTTCGGTGGTATGCCGTTACGAACGAAAGAAACCGGCTCTAGGTTTCATCAAGGGGTTTAAACTCAAGAAAGGAGCGATCGCGTCAAGCGTTGCTCACGACGCCCATAATATTATCGCTGTTGGCGTCGATGCGAATTCGATCGCCACTGCAGTTGAACATGTGTCGCAGGTAGGGGGTTATTGTGCGACTGACGGCATGAAAACTATTACACTGGCGCTGCCGATTGCAGGTCTCATGAGCAATGAAGATTGCGAAACAGTCTGCGAGAAAGAATCGAAGATCAACGAGCTAGTAAGAACAATGGGGTGCGATTTGGAAGCACCGTTCATGACGCTTTCGTTCCAGAGTCTTCTCGTTGTCCCAGAGCTCAAGATTTGCGACAGAGGGCTATTCGATTCCATTCAATTCAAATTAGTCGACCCAATCATTGATTAATGTAAAAAATAACCAATTGACAGAAAGCTTTTTTGTTCATAATACTGTTAACTTTCGGTTCTGATCCGGTGAAAAGATGCCAGAAATTGAGCGCTTTAGAAGTAAGATTGTGACATGGGAAGAGATTTCCAAATGGACACTTGACGTCGCAAGACAGATCAGAGACTGCAATTGGAGACCGACAGTTATTGTCGGCTTGACCAGGGGTGGCTGGATTCCCGCAAGACTCCTCTGCGATCACCTCCATGTCAAGAAGCTATACGCCATTAAGACGGAACATTGGGGGATCACAGCTAACCAAAATGGAAAAGCCCTCCTGACTCAGGAGCTCAACGCAAATATTGAAAACGAAAATGTTCTCATTGTTGACGATATCACCGATACTGGGGAAAGTTTGAAACTCGCGATCAGGCATATCGAAGAACTGAAACCAAAGGAGATCCAGACCGCAACCCTTTTGCACATAACGCGATCCAAAATTGAGCCAAACTTTTACTCAGTGAGAGTTCCTGAGGATCAGTGGACTTGGTTTATATTTCCGTGGAATCTCCATGAGGATTTGCGGACTTTGCTTCCAAAAACTCTTGGAGACGGGAAGACTGAAGATGAGATACAGGCCGCCTTCTTGAACCAATTCGAGATCCAGGTCTCCGAAGATCTTATCCGTGGCACTCTTAAAGACCTAGAGGCCGAAGGAAAGGTCAAGAGGAAGGGAAGAATCTGGATTAAGACGGGTTGATGGAAAATTATTCTCTCACGGATTTTGTATCCACTATCTATATCTTAACGGAGACAAATACAGATGGTGTGATGCTCAATCGACTTCGAAGGAGTCTCGAATCCTCTCCAGTTGTCCGCATGGGTGATTATGATTATTTCATCAGTCCGATTACCGATGGTATCCCATACATGGATCCACGAGTTTTGAAGGAGGTGATTGATGCAATTATCGAGATCGGTGAGTTCGATTGTGATCTCATTACGACACCAGAGGCGATGGGAATACCAATTGCAGTCGGTCTTTCCCAGAGACTTGGAATTCCATACAATGTGATTAGAAAAAAGAAGTATGGGCTACGAGATGAAGTGAGCGTGATTCAATGTACTGGGTACGCTACGCGGGAACTCTATATTAATGGCATTAAAAAAGGAGACAGAATCGTCCTCGTTGATGACGTAATAAGCACTGGAGGAACTCTTTCGGCGATATTGAAGGCCCTCAAAAGTCTCAGAGCGATCATTAAAGATGTCATCATTGTAATTGAAAAAGGAAACGTAAAATCAAGAATCGAAAAGGAGCTAGGAGTTAAGATCAAGACTCTCGTTAGAGTTGAAGTTCGGGATGGCCAAGTCGTCGTTCTCACTTGATCAAACGTTTTCTCATTAGTGCTATCGCTGTAACAAAGGTAATTGCCGTCAGCAGCACGATGTATAGCAAGCTTATCACATCAACCCAGCTGAATAGATTGTAGCTGAGATCCCGAATCAATCTCGTCGAATGTGTGAGTGGAAGGATTTCCGCCATCCATTGGCCCCATTCTGGTAATACATTTAGAGGAAAGAAAGTCCCACTAAAGAGGAACATCGGTGTGATCAAGAGAAAGAAAGGATAGTTGAACGAATCGATGTTCGGAACTAGCGCGGTGAAGATCATAGCGATTGATGCAAACATAAGCCCCGACAAGAAACCAATGAAAGGCACGAACAGCATGCCAGGGAACCAGGCAAGTCCAGCAATAACAACAACTCCGAGCACAATCGTCGAGTTCAAAAAACTTTTCGTCGCACCCCATAGCATTTCTCCAGCAATCACATCCTCAATACTCAGTGGTGTCGCGATGATCGCATCGAAAGTTTTCTGGTAGTGCATACGCACGTAGGAGCCATACGTGCATTCGAAAAACGCAGAATACATCGAGGAAATTGCGACGAGACCCGGTGCTAAGAACATCGCATATTCAACGAAAAGTCCCTCATATTCGACTTTTCCGATGAGAATTCCAAATCCTAAACCCATCGCCACAAGATATAAAATTGGTTCAAAGAAGGGTGGCAAGAAATTTGTTTTCCATGTTGTAAAAAACACATCTTTATTTCGTCTCCAGACCATCAGAGAACGGCGGCTGATGTTAGACAAGAGGCTCAATCTCTCAGCCCCCTACCTGTAAGTTTCAAAAAAACATCCTCTAGCGTTGAAGCCCTTATCGTAGCGTGCTGCAAAAAGAACTTTTCGTTGAGTTCATGAAGAAGTTGTTGTGGATTGTCGGCGTAGACATAAATTCTATCCGATCCCTTTTCAATGATAAGACCACTATCTCGTAAGTAGCTTTCAACCCCAGGTGACGGATCGATAATCTCGAGCACGCTTTTGCTAGAATGTCGTTCAATAAGATCCCTAGGATGGCCTTCGACGATAATCTTCCCTTGATCCATAATAACGAGCCTATCACACAAACGCTCCGCTTCATCCATATAATGCGTTGTGAGGATGACGGTAACACCAAATTTCCGCAATTCTCTAATCTTGTCCCAAATAAGGTGCCTTGCCTGAGGATCAAGACCGGTTGTTGGCTCATCTAAAATAAGAATTTTGGGGTCATTAATAAGCGCTCTTGCGATGATGAGACGTCTTTTCATTCCACCGGAAAGTTCAGGTATCTCAACATCAGCTTTTTCTTCCAATTGCATGAATTCTAGGAGTTCCATCGCCCTCTTTTCTGCAACCCTCTTTTCGATCCCAAAATAGCGGGCATAAACGGTTAGATTTTTCAAAACTGTAAAATCAGGGTCGAGATTATTTTCTTGAGGAGCAACGCCAATAAGTGCCTTAATTTCTCTAGATTTCTTCTCGACATCCAATCCAAGGACGAATAAGTTCCCTGAGGTGATTGGTGATGCGCAATAGATCATCTTCATTACAGTCGTTTTGCCAGCTCCATTAGGGCCAAGAAAACCGAAACACTCTCCTTCATTGATCTCAAAATTGATACTGTTAACCGCCGTAAATGAATCGTACCTTTTTGTCAAGTTTTCAGCTTTGACGACGACTTTCATGCTGCCGGGTAATGGATCGAATCCGTTAATTAATCTACTTTCTCGTAATCACAAATTTTGAACCGTAAAGAGTCTAATTTTTCGAAAGAATAGTATAAGAGTAATAAGAGCACCATTTCAATTTGTCAGAAATTAATTAACTTTGTGGAGCTAAACATCCTTCTACTAACTTTTTGTTTTACCCTTGCTGGTGTATGCCTGGGATGCATCAGTGGCCTCGTACCAGGAATTCACGTCAATACCCTGTGCGTTATCCTCATCACAATATACCCCTCGGTAACTCCCCATATGATCACATTGACAAATAATATAGACCCTACTATGATTTCAATACTTTTCTCATCAATGATTGTGTCAGCGGCAACCGTTCACTCTTTCCTTGATTTCATTCCTTCTGTATTCCTTGGAGCTCCAGAAGATTCTAAAATCCTTTCAGTTCTTCCAGGGCATAGACTGCTCCTCCGCGGAAAGGGCATGGAGGCCGTTGAGTGCGCTGCGAAGGGAAGTCTCATTGGCGCACTCCTAGCAATCACGCTCGCGTTTCCCTTCCGGTTATTGATGGGAGGTCCATTGAAACTCTATGAACTCCTTGTTCCCTTCATCCCAGCTATTCTCATTGCAATAGTTGCTCTTCTGATTGTTTCCGAAAAGGAAGATAATCAAATTACGGCAATCATTGACGCACGCGAGGGAAGTGTCGACTTTTCATCCCCATCTGTGATCCTGTCACCACCATTTCCTTCAGAAGGTGCAAGAGTGCGGCTCTCTGGAAGAATTCGACACGTCTTCCTGAGATCGTATAGGATAAGCACTACCAACGGCTGTTGGAAACTTCGCATCAAAGGAAATATTCCTGAAGGCTATGCAACAATCGAAGGCGTATGGAGATTGCAAAGAAGAAGGATTCGAAAGAAATTGATTGCACTCGCAATCTTTCTTTGCTCAGGCATACTTGGCTTCATCGTGCTGCGCGGAAAGCTACCGCTTAATCCACTCCTCCCTGGCATTTCTGACAACCTGCTATTTCCATTGCTATCTGGTCTTTTCGGAGTGCCCTCTCTGCTTCTTTCATTTGGAAGATCAAAAATCCCGCCACAGGAATCGAAATCGCCCGCTAGGATCAATTGCTGTAGTGCGATAAAAGGTACGATC
>JANHAK010000003.1 GCA_024464195.1 Methanomassiliicoccales archaeon
AGGTACAATAAATGGGGGGAGTTGATATGTGGGATAAAGTCAAGTTAAAGGCCCTCATGGAACAGTACGAGGAGGAGTTGAAGAAGCTCGCTCAAGAGACGAATGAAAACATCAAGACAACAATCAAAAAAATAGAGAGAACGAGCGAAGAGATTCTTAAGGAGCTGGTAAAAGAGAGTAAGGAAGCTGAAGAAAACGTGAGAAGGACGGCTAAGAAAATCATTAATGATGTCAAGCAGGAAACCCCTCAAATCATCGAGAATTTACGGGCCATGGAACAGGTTATGAAGAAGCAAATTGAACGCATCGAAGAAGACTTGAAGAAGTTGTTGAGCGAATAATTTATATAGATGTTCTGTTCTATTATAATTAGTAACCTCGAGTTGATAACTCGAGGTTGTAAAAAATCCACGAAAATGGAGGTGGTCGCATGAGAAAAGGAGAGCGAGAGGGTATCGTTCCACGATCTTATTGGGGACCACTTAGCCTATTGGATGAAATGGAAAGAATGCTCGACGATCTGAGAATGGGATGGGGTGAATCCTGGTTCCCGTCCTTGCCGATATTCAGCGGCGGCTTTGAACGCATCCCAGCAGTCGACATCAAGGATGCCGGTGACAAATACATTGTTCAAGCAGAGCTGCCAGGGATCAGAAAAGATGATGTTGAAATTGAAATTGTCGACAACATGCTAGAAATTAGGGCGAAGAAAGAGGAGGAAAAAGAGGAGAAAGGCGTTGGCTATGTCCGCAGGGAGAGAGGTCGACTCTCGTTCTACAGGAGAATTCCGATGTATGAGGACATAGATCCAGACAAAATCGAGGCAAAGATGGAGGACGGGGTCCTGGAGATCGCCCTTCCCAAGCTCAGAAAGGTCGAGGAAAAGCGAAAGAAAGTGGAGGTTAAATAAAACCTCCATCCTATTATTTTAAGGGAGCGAACTGAATTATGAACTCATCAGAAAAAGTACTCAAGGTTGCAGAAGCAAAATCGAAAGACGCGGGCAGAGGCATTGCGCGCGTCGATCCTGCCGTGATGGAAGTGTTGGGATTGACGGCAGGCGATGTTATACAAATCGAAGGCAAGAAGAGAACTGTGGCGATCGTCTGGCCTGGTTATCCCGAGGATGCAAACAGAGGGATCATCAGGATTGATGGCACGATCAGACGGAACGCACAAACGAGTATAGATGAAAAAGTTGCGATCAAGAAAGTAAACGTTAAGGAGGCTCAAAAGATCACTTTTGCCCCGACCGAGCCTTTGCGAATCATGGGTGGTGAGGAATACCTCAACCAAACCCTTGAAGGCAGAGCCGTCACAAGGGGCGATGTCATTGAAATCAATGTGATGGGTAGAAGAATCGATCTTGTTGTCGTCTCCTACACCCCAACAGCTGATGCTGTTATCGTCAATCGTAATACTGAAGTCAAGATCAGTGAAAAACCAGTAAAGGAGATCGCACAAAAAATACCGAAGGTTACCTACGAGGACATTGGTGGCTTGAGTGAAGAAGTCAAAAAAGTAAGAGAAATGATCGAACTTCCGCTCAGGCATCCTGAGCTCTTCGAGCGACTTGGTGTTGAAGCGCCAAAAGGTGTCCTCTTGCATGGACCGCCGGGTACCGGTAAGACATTACTGGCAAAAGCAGTCGCGGGTGAGACCAATGCAAACTTCATCTCAATCGGTGGACCAGAGATCATGAGCAAGTTCTATGGCGAGAGCGAGGAGCGCTTGCGTGAGATTTTCAAAGAAGCGGAGGAAAACGCACCAAGTATCATCTTTATCGACGAGATTGATTCAATCGCGCCGAAAAGAGATGAAGTGACAGGGGAGACTGAAAGAAGAGTTGTTGCACAGTTGCTAGCACTAATGGATGGGCTCGAGTCCAGGGGAAAGGTCGTCGTCATCGGCGCAACAAACAGACCGAATGCCCTTGATCCCGCACTTAGACGGCCCGGTCGGTTTGATAGAGAAATCGAGATCGGCATCCCGAACAGGAATGGGAGACTTGAGATCCTTCAAATTCACACACGCGGTATGCCTCTTGATGATGATGTTGATCTCGAGAAGCTTGCAGATCTCACACATGGTTACGCAGGTGCAGATTTAGCGGCTCTCTGCAAAGAGGCGGCGATGCATGCTCTGCGGAGAGTCCTGCCAGAGATCGATCTCGAGATGGAAAGCATCCCCGTCGAGATTCTTAACAAGATCAATGTCAAGAGGGAGGATTTCTTCGCCGCATTACGCGAAATGCAACCCTCGAGTCTGAGGGAGGTTTTAATCGAATCCCCCAATCTGCACTGGGATGACATCGGTGATCTCGAAGAGGCGAAGAGGGAACTTAGGGAAGCCGTCGAATGGCCATTGAAATACGGCGAAGTCTTCGAGCATCTCGATGCGAAACCGCCAAAAGGCGTCCTTCTTTACGGCCCGCCGGGTACCGGAAAGACCATGCTGGCAAAGGCGGTCGCGACGGAGAGTGAAGCAAACTTCATCAATGTCAAGGGTCCTGAATTCCTCAGCAAATGGGTTGGCGAGAGCGAGAAAGCGGTAAGAGAGACCTTCAGAAAGGCAAGACAGGCCGCGCCCTGCATCATCTTCATGGACGAGATTGACTCGATAGCGCCGACAAGGGGTGGCGATTTCGACAGTCATGTCACTGAAAGAGTAATCAGCCAGCTGCTAACAGAGATGGATGGACTAGAAAGTCTGCACAACGTCGTTGTCATTGCAGCAACGAACCGTCCAGACATGCTCGATCCAGCACTTCTCCGACCGGGTCGATTCGATCGCCTCGTTCACATCCCCGCGCCAAATCTTGAGGGGCGCAGGAAGATTCTTGAAGTCCATGTGAGAAAGAAACCTTTGGCGGATGATGTGGATCTCGATGACCTTGCAAAGCGCACAGAAGGGTACACAGGAGCAGACCTTGCAGCGCTCGTCAATGAGGCTGTCATGCTCGCAATGCGAGAAATCATCTCAAAAGGCGGAGAGGTCAATTCGGAGACGCTAAAAAAGGAAAAAGTGCAGATGAGGCATTTCCTGGAAGCACTCAACAAAGTAAGACCACTCTCACGCTCCGAATTGATCAAGTATCAGAAAATCGCAAAAGACTTTGAATATGTGAGGTGATCACGATGGCAAAGGATAAGAGGAGAAGGGACTGGGACGACTTCTTCGGTGATTTTGATGAAGAATTCGAAGAAATGCGCCGGCGGATCGAGAGGATCATGGAGAGACTGATGAGTGGAGAAGTACCACTGGAAAGGGAGCCGATGATCTACGGATTTTCAATGAGAATCGGCCCCGACGGAAAACCGAGGATCCAGGAATTTGGAAACACGATCCGTAGAAAAGAGGAGGTCGCAAAGAGAGAGCCATTAACAGATATCATCGAGGAGGCGGACAAGGTCAGGATTATCGTTGAACTGCCAGGTGTCGAGAAAGAGGATATCAAACTAAATGCGACGGAGGATTCTCTCGATATCGAAGTGGACAACCCTGACAGACGATTTGAGAAACGTATTGAACTTCCATGCGAGGTCGATCCCGATAGCGCAAAGGCGACGTACAAGAATGGTGTTTTGGAGATCCTACTGAAAAGGGCAAAAGTAAAAGAGAAAGGTAAGGAGATCAGAATCGAATAGGACAATCGGGTCTGTGATCGCTCAACGATCACATGACCTTCCAGACATCTCAAAAATGTACCTAGAATTGAGCAAGACTTATATAGAAGCTCGCCCTGTTTACAATTGTGCAGAGAGGAGAGCTCATCGAAGGCGTCAGAGGCATTTTGGCTAAAGCGGGATTCTACGTCTCAAAACCTATCGTCATGAGGAGCATCAGCTTCGACATCGTCGCCCGGAGAGATGAGACGCTCCTCATCATCAAGGTTCTCAGCAACGTCGATGCTTTTTCGAAAGAAAATGCCGAAGAAATAAAAGTGCTCGCTGAAGCACTTCAGGCTTCTCCTTTGCTCATTGGTGAAAAATCCGGCTCCGGAGATATCGAGGAGGGGATTGTTTACTCACGATTTGGCGTCCCCATTATTTCAATAGAAACTCTCTCAGACTATCTCCTCGAGGGCGTTCCCCCATTTATCTTTGCAGCTCCGGGAGGACTTTACGTACGCCTGGATAGCGAATTACTAAGATCGATTAGAGAAGAGAGAAATATCAGCCTCGGTACATTAGCCGAGGTAGCAGGTGTCTCAAGGAGAACGATTAAGATGTACGAATCCGGCATGGGCGCAATGATCGATGTCGCACTTAAGCTCGAAGAGTTCCTCGGAGAATTTCTCGTTCTACCGCTTGATCCATTTAAATACGCATCTGAAACGAGCGGGCCCCAGATTGATCTCAGCGAAATGGATGATTTAAGCCGAGAGGTTTTCATGCTACTCAGCAAGCTGGGATACTCTGTTGTACCAACGGTGCGGTGCCCGTTCGAAGCTTTGACGAAAGATGATCGGACTTTGATTTTGACGGGTGTAGGAAGAGACGAAACAAAGCTCGTCGAAAAAGCATGTATCGTCGGGGATATCTCGAAGATCACCGAGAAGAAATCGGTGATATTCTTGAGAAGAGCGAAATCAAGACAGAATATTGGTGGAGCGGCGATTATTGGTAAAGATGAGTTGAAGAAACTTAATGAGTCGGAAAAACTTTTTGAACTGGTTATTACGCGTTGTGGGATTAATGAGAAGAGTTGAAATCAACGGCGCGACAATCGATGTCCTGCCAGTTGTTAAGGGTCTTGTCTCCGAAGAGTCTGCCGTCGAGAGGGTTTTTGAGCTTGTTAGGCCTGAGGTTGTCGGAATTTCGATATCTCCTGAAGAACTCGAAGGTCTTAGGAAGAAAGAAGACTACGATAAGTATGAGCCAAGTGATCTTGAGGTCGCTTATGGAGATCTCCTATCAACGTTTGGAATGGTGAAGATTCCGCCACCCTGCTACGTCAAAGCGCTTGAACTGAGCGAAAGAAAGGGAATCACCATCGTTGCAATTGATATGTGTGAGGAACATTATACAGATGTATATTGCAACTGTGTCGGGGCGATCGACCTACTTCGAGAATCATTTTTCGTCAGGAGACTTACCAGGAAGAAATTTGACCTTTCATCCCCGCGAAACTTCGTTCTTGATTGGGACAGAAAGGTCAATGCCTCGAATGGATTCAAGAAACTCTCGCAGATGAGGGAGCAATACATGACAGAGAGGATCATTCAGATGGCTTCTATCCACAGGAAAATCCTCGCCGTTGTTGAATGTGAAAGAGCTGATGGCATTGTGATGAATTTAGAGAAGATGGCATCACGAGGCTAATAATTCGCTAATCATCTAAAGTATCCTTTCTTGTATCTACAGCTCGCGAAGAACATACTTGAGTATTCCCGGAATGAGCCTCTTATCACTTGATCAAACTCTCAGCGATGAATCAAATCCTTCAGCACCTTAATGGAAAAAAAGGAAGAACGCTTCATCGCTCTTCATCGAGAGTGCTCGTTTTGAGTGATATTTTATCGGCGCTTGAGGACTCGGCGAAGGCATATCCGTGCCGATGGATCGTAATAAGACTGGTCGAAGAGTACGGGTCCGAGAAAAAAGTCAAGATCTACTTTCTGACGTCTGCCAGCCTAGAAGGAGCATAGAGAACTAATTGATTTTCCCCTTCGGAAGAATTGCAATCACCGATTGTCACAGAAGAGGAAGTGATGATTGTTTTGGAGCCACTGAAGAAATTTTGTGACATTTCTTGCATTACTATTGCAGGACATCTTCACACTGGAATTAATCTCAGAAGAAGAGAAAAAAATGACACGATCAAGCAGAATGACGGGAATCCCTGCTTTTTACATTTCGGGAGGGGGTCTTGCTTCACTATTTTTGGTTCAGCTGCATTTGCACTCATATTTTTTGGTAAGCTTTAGTCATCGATCCACGACATTGTTGAAAATATTTTCATTAGAATTTCCGCTCAAGAGTCACTCCCTCGGTACAATTTAAAGATGACTCTCGATGTTCGCTGATATCAAAGAAACCATCAACCAGTCTGCAATCGAAATCGCTTGTGAAAGCAGTAAGCTTGAAAGTCATCGGGAAAGAGAGATTTGATTCTGTTCGAATAAATAATGCAATGTGTCTGAGAATGTTGTAGGTTTCTTTTCTGATCTTTAGAAAAGATCAAAGGAAATGACGATCGCCATGTGAAAGGGAGATGCCATTGCCCACAAATGGATTAACGAAGGCGCAACTACCAGTACTCGACCTCGTGTTGACAGGTGACATGAAGAAACTCAATGGCATTCAAACTGAAAGAGGAGGCACACTTCCTTTTGTATTTGCGTACGAAAAAGACCATATGCAATGAAGAAACAAGAAGTCAATATTCAATCCCTTCTCGTGCTTTCGTACCATCATCGTAAGGATGCTTTACCGACTTCATTTCTGTCACGAGATCGGCAATATTGATCAGTACTTCTGGTGCGTTGCGCCCAGTAAGTACAACATCAATTTTGGGATTGCGTTTTCTCAAAAGTTCAACCACATCATTGACATCGATTAACCCAAAATCGATTGCAACGCATATTTCATCCAGGATAACGAGGTCAAAAAGACCTGAGGTGAGTGCTTCTTGGGCAAACACCATGCCCTTTGCGGCCTCTTCAAGATCCTCTTTCTGGTGTTTTCCCTTCACCACGAATGCACCAGTTCCGAACTGTCTAAGCGTTACGGCATCGAACTTTTTGATCGCTTTGACCTCTCCACATTCCTCGCAACGTTTCATGAACTGAACGATGCAAATGCGCTTTCCGTGTCCCGCTGCCCTCATTGCGAGGCCGAAAGCCGCTGTCGTCTTTCCTTTTCCATCCCCAGTATATAAGATAACGAGGCCCGACAGATTCAACACCTCCTCAGAATTGGCATTAACTTTGGCTTAATTAAGATCATTCATGAACCATGATTTTTAACTAGGCAGGAAAGAGACTAATTCCAAAAAGTAGAATGATAAGAGCCAATATGTTTGTCAGGTCAACATTATTTATTTCTTCAATACATTCTTTACAAACATGCTGGAAATCGAAGTCAAGTCTTATTCCGACAATATTGCCCTGATCAAATCTCAACTCGAGTCGATGGGCGCTCTAAGAGTCGGTACCACAAAGCAAATCGATATTTATTTCTCTCATCCTTGTCGAGAATTCTCGGTGACAGATGAGGCTCTCCGTATTAGAAAAGAAGGGGGTCATTGCACACTCGCTTACAAAGGACCAAAAATCGATTTAGAAACGAAGACACGCGATGAGATTGAAGTTGAGGTTTCTGACTGTGAACAGATTGCTTCAATTCTCAAGAAGCTAGGTTTTAATATCGCTGGCAAAGTTGTGAAAGAAAGAACAGTATATAGGAATGCGTCACTCGTTGTCTGTCTTGATGAAGTCGAAGATCTAGGAAGTTTTGTTGAGATTGAATACGCAGGTGAAGATCTCGAAGAGGGAAAAAGAGAGATTCTCTCGATGATGAATAAGCTCCATCTAAGCGGCAATGAGCGGCGATCCTATCTCGAATTACTATTAAATAAAAAACAAGGGAAATAGAAAAATCATTTAAATGAAAATAAATGATAAAAGAAGCGCATTTTTGACTTGGATAGAGATAGCCAGTAACAAAACTCAGCTACTCTAATCAAGCTTACATCGACGATATTTTCTCTACGATGAACGCCTTGATCTGTGGATCATCCGGTATGGTAAGAGATTTCTTGAATCTCTCGGAGCCATCAGGAAGATAATAGCCCCTCGAAAGCGAGATAAATTCATTCTCGCCGTCTTCAGTGATCGCCTTTTTTCTGGCGATTTCAATGAAGTTGTTTCTACCGAAGGGTATCTTCTCAGCGCTTATCGTCACGAATTCAACCTTCTTGCCCGATACTTCATCATCCATTTTTAGCCTCCTGATCGGCTTGTCCCAAAAGGTTCGGATACCTAATAAAAGTTTCCACAAAATAACAATTTTCAATCTGGCTTTTTTCCATTTGGCATATCGGTTGGCAGAGATACGACCTGATCAAGCACAACTTTCCGAACTAGAGATAGGCTAGAAGAAGATATCGAGATGAGAACCGACAAGTAGAAATATTAACCTGAAAATTGAAAGCTGTGGTATCTGGAATCCAGTCGCCTGCTGGCGTCCGTCCTTACAGGTTTTGCCCTAGATGCGGGCATCCCGTTCTACCGGAAGCGAATTTTTGCGCTTCCTGTGGGCAGCAATTGTATGTCCCATTCGATATTCCCCGTTTGCCCTCTTCATCAACTCAATCTGCAATGGTGACAATCAAGCAAATTCTCAGAGGCGTTGGGACTTATACAGTCCTCAGCCTTGTAGCGATAACAATATTGAATATCTTCATTCTTATCTGGAGCATACAAATCGTTCTCCCGCAGACGCCAAATTATCACACAACTCTCTTTATCATTGTTCCCTGGATTGTTGATCTAGTTGAGCTCACAGGGATTTCGTTTGCGATATATCATATATTACTCGTCCTAGCGATCGTTAGTTCCTTTATACTCCTCATATGGAAAAGTTGGAGAGTATTCATTAAGGAAATGTCTGTAGAAAAAGCGTTGGAAAGGCACAGTCCACTTTATGTCGTTGGCACAATTTTTTTTGCTGTTCTCTTCTTCAATGTCATTTATTATCTAATCCTCAGCGCAGCCGGCATTACCCCAAGAACGCCAGAACTTGAGGGGCGGGAACTGTGGAAACTTCTCTACGGATTTGCGAGTGCCTCTGTTTGGGAGGAGATCGTAAGCAGGATGTTGTTGATCGGCATTCCCTTGCTTATCATCGACAAGGCAAGGAGGCGAGGAAGAAGCTTAAAAAATTATTTTCTTGGCGGCAACTTTTCCCTTGGTAAGCTCGAAATCACATTTCTCATCATCTCTAGCATCTTCTTCAGTTCCGCTCATATTTTTAGCTGGGACGCATTCAAGCTTTTGCCGACTTTTGTTGCCGGTCTCGCCCTTGGCTACCTTTTTCTTACTCAGGGAATTTATGCGTCGATCATGCTTCACTTTATGGTCGATTACTTATCAATCCCAACTGAGGTTTTTTCCGGCCTTACGTCTCTCATTCTCATGGGACTAATCATCTTTGCCTGGGTTGCAGTGGGTTTCCTTTATTTCATCAATTATACGGCAAAGGCCATCGGTTTTCTCATCGGAAGAAAGATCTGGCCAGATTCGATCACTGTTGAAAAAGAAGAGGACAAATCGTCGACGATCTACAATCCGGCGCAGATGGACATAAGACACGGCGATCAACAAAACAGACCAGGATCCTTCGGATTTGCCTGTCCATACTGTGGATACACCGAAGCAAGATATCGTGATGGGAGATTCGAATGTCTGCGATGCGGACGAATTATCAACTAATTTCAGCGATCAGCTCAGTTAGTCTTTCCTTTGACAGTTCTGCATCGGGCATGCTCCTCGCCTCGATAACGAATTGCCCTTTGTAATTTTTAAGCGCTCTTAGCACCCTTTTGAAATCCAGTGTTCCGCTTCCTATAGGGAGATGTTCATCATACTGACCACGATTGTCATGAATGTGAACGTTGACGAATCTATCAGCATACTCAAGAAACGCTCCTATCGTACCGCTGGTATGAGCATGACCGACGTCAAAACAAACATCGATCTCAAAACCGTTCAACATCGCAAACAAATCTTCCGGCGTTTTTCCCATTGTTACGGGCATGTCTGGCATGTTCTCAAAGCCGACCTTTACACCCGTATCGATTGAAACCCTTTCAATAGCCTTGAGTGATTCATGCACGGCGCGATATACTCCCTCCCTATCTAGCAACCCAATTGGAGACCAAAAACCAGGATGTATGGTGTAGACTTCAAAATTCATGCGATTGGCCGCAAGAAGCCCATCGACAATTTCCTTCACAGCCGCTTCCCTTAACCTGGGGTTGAGACTCCCGATATTAACATCACTGAGCGGCCCATGTGCCGAGAATTTCATGTTGTAAGATGGTGCGACTTCAAGAAAAGTCTTTTCAATATGAGGAAGAAAATGTCGCCCCTCCCCTACAATCTCCCATGCATCGAACTTCTGGCTTACAAAGCCCAGTGCCATTTCGAAATCCAACATAGAGAAAACTGGTGAAGAAACCGCGATCATCTGTCTATCCCTCCTCGCCCACGGTACTCGGTGCAATCGCGTCGATGAGGGCGATGATGTTCTCGTCCTCAATAACAACCTCAATCGAGCCAAGAGGCGGATCTCGATCTTCGATGAAACTCAATTTTCCAACAAACGCAACCTGTTTGTTGATTCTGAATTTTACTCTGTTGCCCTGCCTTCCTCTGAGAAGCACAGCACGCGCTGAGTCAAGAATCTTCATGTTTCTAATGAGTTCACTGAGTTTCTCCGCTGAAGCTGTGTTGGCGATAAAACCATCCTCATACTCTGTCAGCGTGCTCTCTGGGAAGATGTTAAGGATTGCTTTCTTGACCCTCTCAGGGTCTTCGGTAGGATAGCATTTCGCCCGCACTGTGATTATGGACATGCCCACCCGATACCGGAAAAAGTATTTAAATCGGACTGCTTCATCATCAGCGCAGATGAGGGAACAAGTTCTCGAAGTTCTGGCGAGCAATGGAATATTGCTTGAGCCTGGTGCGCTCGAAATTGTCATGTCTAAAGACGATCCGATTGCTTTTGTTCAATCGGCAATTTCATTCATGAAACAGCACCCCCTCATCGTCACTGCAGCAGATCTAGCAGAATATGTAAAGGATCATTCGGCAGCGGAGACCCTCACCGTGGCAAACGCATTGCCAGATCATCATGAATTCCGAACAAATGTAAATCAAGAGAGTAGTGCCAGGAAGATTGATGGTGTAAAAATCTTGAAAGATATAACGGGTAACTCGACCTGTGAAGGTAACATATCAGACTTTGCGCGGTATTTCTTAGATCGATTTAACGCGATCAAGCGAATGCTCGCTCATAGGAGAGAATTAGCTGGTTCTCTCCCGATTTCGAAGGCACTCAAACTTGAGCGCGACGTGAGAATCATCGCGATGGTCAACGAAATCAGGATGACCAAAACGGGACATAAGATATTGGAAATAGAGGATGAGGAAGAGAGGTGTCTCGCCCTCATCCCGAAAGATTCCCCCCTGATCAATGATTCCGTTATTCCTGACGAGGTCATCGGACTCATAGGAAAACCGAACAGGAAGGGCGAGATGCTCATTGTTCAGGAAATCATCAGACCGGATATTCCTTTGAGAAGCAGATTCGAACAAAACGATGCCACATCAATGATCGCGTTCGCATCTGATATCCATGTAGGCAGCAAGACATTTCTGAGAAAACAATGGGATGCGATGATTAACTGGCTCAAGACTGAGGGGATTTCAAGCGGGGTCAATTATTTGATTGTGCCGGGTGACTGCGTCGACGGCATCGGCGTTTTCCCTGATCAGGAGGAGGAACTCATTGTTGACGATATTTTCAAACAGTACGAAATGCTCGGTGAACTCCTGAAGGAGATACCGGACGGTGTGACAATCATACTCCAGCCAGGCAATCACGATGCGGTGAGACTTGCTGAGCCACAACCAGCGTTTCAAAAAGAGATTGCGAATCTCTTCGATTCTCAAGTTATCATGATCGGCAATCCTTGTTACCTCGAGATCGAAGGGAGAACTATCCTCTCATATCATGGTAGGAGTATTGACGATCTGATCGGCAATATCCAATCCCTTACCTACGCCAATCCGATCGATGCCATGAAGGAGATGCTCAAGAGGAGGCACCTTGCGCCAATTTACGGCGGCAAAACGCCTATTGCGCCAGAGAAAAAAGACTTTCTCGTGATTGATCCCATCCCAGATATTTTTGTCACCGGTCATGTTCACGGCGCTGGCGTCTCCGATTATCGTGGCGTGAGGATCATCAACGCATCAACATGGCAGGCACAAACAAACTATCAACGAATGCACAACTTCAATCCAGATCCTGCTAAACTCCCAGTCGTGCATCTTGGCACGGGTAAGTGTATTGTAAGGAACTTCAATTGACTTTTCTCAGAAAGTGTTTCATGAAAAACAATCGCTACACCAAATGCTTCACGCATTCCAGAAGAGAACGATCATGATGAAGCCGAAAACGAGCATGAAAGTTGATATCGCCCAGACTAATTTGAACACAAGTTCCCTTTTCTTCTCTTCGCTGATGTCGAAAATTCTCAAGCGCGTGCCTCCGCCTTCTGTTTGATGCGCTTGAGGCGGAAAATATTTTCCCTCTCCATCTCCTCGAGCCTAAATTCGATAAAGTCCTCCGCTTCTTTCAATTCAGGAATCACCTTGTACTCGAGTGCATTGACACGGCGCTTTGTCTTCTCGATTTCATCGAGTAGCCGTTTCATCGTTGTCTCTATCTCAGCGGCTTTGATGATCGTTTCAACGAGTTCCTCGTACGCCTCTGCAGCTTCGTCGATGAAGGGTGATGTGCCAATGACACCATATCCCCTCTTCTCGAGGGTCGTTCTAATGCTCGTCGACTCAATCTCAGGCACAACGAGACCCATAATGTTCTTGCTGCGCAGCTTCACCTCAGGATGGACTCTGAGGGCGAATGCAGCTGACTTGACGGCAATGACACCATCAACTGCCTTCGCAATTGCGATTTTCTGCATCGCCCTTTCGTAGTCTCGCACAATCTTGGCTCTTACGTCCTTTGCCTCCTCAAGGATCTTGAAAAATTCGAGGATGAGACCGTCGCGTTTCATTTTAAGAATCTTGTACCCGGCTTCTGTAAGCTTGATTTTCTTCTTGATCTCGAGCAGCTCAGACCGTGTCGGGTTAAGTTCACGCTTAACCATCTTCACTCACTCTTTCGATGCGCAGGGTGATACTTTTCGATGTACTTCCTGTCAATACGAGTCAGCTGAGATTCTGGCAGAGTCGCAAGCAATTCCCAAGCGATCTCGAGTGTTGTTTCGATGTCCCTGTCCTCCTCTCTGCCCTGCCTGACAAAGCGGCGTTCGAAGAGGTCAGCAAACTCGAGGAACTTTTTGTCTCTCTCAGAAAGCGAGTCCTTACCGACGATCGCGACGAGACCTCGGAGATCTCTCCCTTCCGCATATGCGGCGTAGCACTGATCAGAAACTGCCTTGTGATCCTCCCGTGTCAGCCCTGGACCAATGCCAGCATTCATCAACCTAGAAAGCGAGGCACCAACGTTGATTGGCGGGTAGATGCCTGCTCTGTGCAAATCCCTCGCAGCCACGATCTGCCCTTCAGTGATGTATCCTGTCAGGTCAGCAATCGGATGAGTGATGTCATCACCAGGCATAGAAAGGATTGGAATCTGCGTGATCGATCCTTTCTTTCCTTTGATCCTTCCAGCTCGCTCGTATAGTGTGGCAAGATCCGTATACATGTACCCTGGATAACCTCTTCTTCCTGGTACCTCTTCTCTTGCAGCACCGATCTGACGCAACGCCTCGCAGTAGTTTGTGATATCGGTGAGAATGACAAGAACATGCATATTCAGTTCAAACGCAAGATATTCGGCCGTCGTCAGCGCCAGCCGTGGGGTGATAATCCTTTCGATCGCAGGGTCATCTGCCAGATTCATGAAAACAACAGCTCTCTTGAGCGCACCCGTCCTTTCGAAATCGGCCATGAAATACTGCGCTTCCTCGTTCGTGATTCCCATCGCCGCGAAGACCACGGCGAACTCCTCTTCCTTTCCACGAACCTTAGCTTGTCTTGCAATTTGAAGTGCGATATCGTTATGTGGCAAACCGCTTCCCGAAAAAATCGGAAGTTTCTGCCCTCTAACGAGGGTGTTCATCCCGTCAATTGCTGAGATCCCCGTTTGAATGAATTCCTTTGGCTCGTCCCTCGCCCAGGGATTAATGGCCGATCCAACGATATCAAGTCTTTCTTCCGGGACGATAGGCGGTCCCCCGTCGAGGGGCTCGCCCGAACCAGAGAGAATACGCCCGAGCATATCCTGAGACACTGGCATCTTCATCGTCTCGCCGAGAAAACGCACACCCGACGATTTCTCGATGCCAGCAGTCCCCTCAAAAACTTGAATGACAACGAAGTCATGCGATGTGTCGAGAACTTGCCCCCGCTTCACACTGCCATCTGGAAGTGAAACTGCAGCGAGTTCCCCGTAGCCGACGGGTTCGGTCTTTTCAACAAAAACAAGTGGGCCTGCGATCTGAGAGATCGTACGATATTCCTTTGAGATCATGCCCTCCCTCCAAGACCTTCAAACTGAGATTCCATTTCTTTGTTGATCGCTTCAAGTTCCTCATCGATGTTTGGTTCGAATTTCGATTTCGTCAATCTAATTCTCACAGGCAATTCTGTGATCGTTTCGACTGGCACATCAGATTCAACCGCCCGCCTAGCAAGCTCGCTAAAGCGCTTGATCGTTTTCATGAAAACATATTGCCTTTTGAGAGGCGTGTAGGTATCGACAGGATGATACGCATTCTGCTGGAGAAAGATCTCCCTGATCATTCTCGCGATTTCTAGGGTCAATTTCTGCTCTTCGGGCAGCGCATCAGAACCAACGAGCTGAACGATCTCCTGCAGTTCGGCCTCCCTCTGAAGAATTTCCATCGCCCATGCTCTAAGCTCAGGGAAATCCTCCGCGACATACTTCCTGAACCAGCCATCCAAGTTCGAGGTGTATAATGAATATGAGGTTAGCCAGTTAATGGCAGGGAAATGCCTTCGTTCCCTGAGTTTTGAATCTAGAGCCCAGAAGACCCTCACAATTCTAAGCGTGTTCTGTGTTACTGGCTCGCTCAGGTCTCCGCCAGGCGGAGAAACAGCACCAACAACGGTGACTGAGCCGTTAAATCCTGATAAAGTCTCAACCCTTCCAGCTCGCTCGTAAAAGTCAGAAAGACGTGCTGCGAGATAAGCTGGGAATCCCTCCTCACCAGGCATTTCTTCGAGTCTTGACGAAATCTCTCTCATCGCCTCTGCCCATCTCGACGTTGAATCTGCCATCAGAGAGACATCGTATCCCATATCCCGGTAGTACTCAGCAATCGTCATGCCTGTATAAACTGATGCCTCTCTGGCAGCAACTGGCATGTTCGATGTATTGGCGATGAGAACAGTCCTTTCCATCAATGGTTTTCCCGTCTTGGGGTCTTCCAGCTTCGGGAATGTCACGAGAACTTCAGTCATCTCATTGCCTCTCTCGCCACACCCGATATACACAACAACATCTGCGTCACTCCACTTTGCAAGCTGCTGCTGGGTCACCGTCTTACCAGTACCAAAACCGCCAGGGATTGCACCGGTACCGCCTTTTGAAAGGGGGAAAAGTGTATCCAAAATTCTCTGGCCCGTCACCAACGGAACATCGGGCATCGTCTTACGAACGATTGGCCTCGCCGTCCTCACAGGCCATTTCTGCATCATCGTCACTTCTTTTCCGGAAATGGAGCATATCGGTTCCTCAACGGTGAATTGACCCTCTTTAATCCAATCGACAGTGCCAGAAACATCTGGCGGAACCATGATCCTGTGATCCATATGGCCTTCCTTGACGTTGCCAATAATGGCACCCGCCTTGACCACATCACCTTTCTTCACGGCAGGCGAAAAATTCCATCGCTTTTTTCTATCAAGTCCAGGTGCTGTAACTCCTCGCTTGATGAAATTGCCCATAGCATTCATAAGGACCGGTAAAGGTCGCTGGACCCCGTCATATACACTACCTAGAAGTCCCGGACCGAGTTCTGCAAGAAGAGGCTGTCCAGTATCAAAAACCTTCTCTCCCGGTCTCAACCCAGAAGTATCCTCATACACCTGGATGACCGTCTTATCGCCGTAGATTTTGATGACTTCGCCCATCAATCTCTCTTCACCGACCAGAGCGACGTCATACATCCTCGGTGAAATGCCAGTCGCCGTAACGACTGGTCCGGCCACCCTGTAAATTTCGCCAACCTTAGCCATATCAATCCCTCTGCGTCTTATACAAATCAACACCGATAGCCCGTTTGACCTTATCTCTTAAGTCGCCTTCCTCATGACCTACTGGAACGACGACTGGTGCAATGTTCTCGAGCACCTTTTTCCGCGTGCTTGCACCCAATTTTTCAAGGATGGATGAGTCGATCGCCAGTACTCCGATTGATGTATCTTGAAGGAGTTCCAGTAACTTTTCCTCAAATTCCCTGATTCCCTCGGCTCTGTAAACCCGTGTGACACCTGCGAGCCGGAATCCAAGTATAAATTCCTCGCTGCCAAGTACGGCGATCTCCATCAAACCACCAATAAATTCTTTATTATTTCGACATCAAGCCCGCTTTCTTTTCCGCGAGCGATGATCCTGATATTATCGACTTCGATCTTTTTTCTGATAATATAATCGAGCACTGGAAGGATCGAAAGTGGATAAATGTGTGAGAAGGTCTCGGATTGCTTCACGAGGTATTTCTGTAGTGCAAGCGTCACCTCGATCAGCGATCCACTTTCCTTTGCGATGCGCAATCCTTCCTTGATCTCCTCGTAGAAGGAGAATTTGGCGAGCTCTTCGACGAGGCGATCGAAGTTCTCGACGCTTGCGAGGCGTAGCAGCTCCTTCATCGTGAGCTCGCTGCCGCCATCAATGAAGTATCCCTTACACCTCTCGGGTGGGACGTTTTCTCGCTTCAGCTTTAGGAGCGTCTTGAGATTCGTCACGTCGATTTCCTTTTGAACGAATGCAAGAAACAGTTTCCCTGGCTTGGTATTTGTTCGAATAGAGGCGAGAAGGCGGGAATAATAGACCTTGTCCAAATATTCTTCGAGTGGCTCGAGCGTTCTACTTTCCCGATAAGCCGCCATGACCTCTTCGGGTATTGTGATACCTTCTTTCGTCCTCAGCGCTTCAAGAATTTCCTCGACTGTTTCGAGTGCAAGGAGGCTGTTCAGCGTATCTTCACTAAGTCTTCCGGCTGGAACGAGATCCTCCTGGATCTCTTCAATGCTCGCACCGGAGTACTTACCTCTGAGGATTGTTTTAATATTCCATTCGTCCCATCGCCCGAGGTAACTGCATATCATTTCCCGCAGCTCACCTCTGCTAAATCCGATGATCTGCCTGTATATCCTTGCAAGATTACGACTCGTCCCTAATTCAATGAGATCCACACCTGAATACCTCGAGGCAAGTTCCGTCATCTCAACGTGGTACTGTGTCTCGCCGAGGAATCGGCCAATTTCATTCAGATCCATCATGAGCAGTTTTGGATAAACATCCTTTGTGAGAAGAAGGCTCTTCTTCGCTTTAATCCTCGCGCAGACATATGCGTAATTTCCCTTCTTCCCCCAGAATCGCTGCATTGGTTCACCCGAACAAAATTGCCGATATCCTCTTCATTTCCTTCTCCCAAATCTCTTCAAGCATCGTTCGGAATCTGAAGTCCAGTCGCATCAGACCGTCTTCACTTTCAACAATGAGACCAGGTTCCATGTCAGTTTCGATGATGGGAACATTGGCATTACCCTTTTCGATCAGTGCGGCGTCACCTTTAGGGCAAATAATCCTCGGTTTTGAAACAATCGTCATCGCACGCTCGATGATCTTGTTATAGATCCTAGCCCTGTTCTCGCGATCCATTCCGTAGATTTCACGAAGTGCTTCATTGAACGCGCGATCAAGCAGCTCTTTTTTCGCATTTAGAACGATCTTCTTCGCCTCCAATTCGGCGCTTGAGATCTCCTGCCGGGCGAGCCGCCGTATGAGTTCCTCAAACTGTTTCTCCTGCGCCCGTTTCCTCTTTGCAATCGATTCCTCGCACTCTTTCAATATCGCGGCTCGCTCCTTTTCCGCTTCCGCTGTTATTCTGTCCGCCTCAGATTTAGCCTTCTCTAGGATATCCCTGACTACGGTATCGAGCGCCATGATCAAGCTCCTTATTCTTAATGCTGCCCTATACCATCTTGGTCCACAGCAGAATCGCCATGACAAGGCCGAAAATGATGATCGTCTCCGGAATGACCATCAACACAAGGCCTTTCCCAAAGAGTTTCTCGTTCTCCGCCATGGCACCAACGGCTGCTGTACCGACATCCTTCTCAGCAAGCCCCGCACCAAGCCCAGCAAGACCTACTGCGAGACCCGCTCCCAATGCAATCAAACCCGCTTCTATTGCCATTTCTTTCACACCTCCATAGTATACTTTCTTCGAATTCTCAACGGATTGAACTTAAGACCTCCGCCCTCATAGAACTTCGTGAAGAATTCAACATATTGTAACCTAATTCCATGCAATCCCGCGGAAATCACTGCGAGAATAAAAATCATCATGTGCCCTACCGCAAAAATTGCAAAAGCGACGGCGATCATAACGCCGCCCCCAGGTGCAATCATCTCAATCGCAATCATGTTGAACGCGAGGGCCATACCCGCCTTCGACATCCCGATCGCCGCCAACCTCGAATATGACATGATATTGCTAACCAACCCAGGCAATTCTAATACAACGCTTGCGCCTTCTCCCTTGAAACCAAGGATGATACCAATAACCAACGCGACCAAACCACCGACCATCCTTACGTCAGTCATGACAAGTGGTTTGGAAAGAACTAACACATCCAGGAGAGCCAATCCCAACATCACGGCGCCAATTAATATAAGAAGCCAGCAAAGTTTCTCAAAAACCGCATGCTTCAGACCATGCCTAATCGTCACGTTGATAAATCCAAGCACATACCCAACAAAAAGATGAATGATACCAATCCAGACGCTTATATATAGGAGTATCTTCACATCGTGAAGCTTACTGTAAAGGCCTAGTGGGATCGATAACGCTCCGAGCTCAATATGATGTGGAATTTCAATACCAAGCAAGCTAGACCATGTGATTTCACCGTGCGAACTTGATGCAAAGTGTAAACCAAAAGCCTCGCCAAACATGAATAAACCGAAAATTATTGTAAATATTCCGCCGAAGAAAAGCATGGTCGCGATTGTTCGCCACTCATTGCTTGTGCATTTTTTCAATCCCAAGTAGCCTAGAATGACGAAAGGAATTCCATAACCGACATCTCCAACCATCAGTCCGAAGAAAATAGGAAAGAAGATTGAGATTAATGGAGTTGGGTCGAGTTCGTTGTATTTCGGCGTTGAAATTAATTCGACCAGATATTCGAATAGATTAAATGGTTTCGGATTCTCGATTTTGACAGGTGCTTCGTCTTCCTCCTCGTGATGTCCGTCAACTCCCTTCCTTTCCCTCCTTTCAAGGACTTCAATGTAAATTCTCTCTCCAAAATTTTCATCAAAAGCTTTCTTAAGTTGTTCGAAGTTCCTCTCAGGTACCCAGGCCTCAATGATAAAGGAATGGACACTCGCACCGAGCCTCAACGGTGTTTCGGCTTTTTGGACAATAATGTTTAAATGTTCCTCAGCCGCAAGCGCAAAGGTAGCGTGCTTTTCCCTCAATTTTTCCAATTTTTCTGAGAGGTCGGCGATGCTCTTCCGTAAAGTTTCCTCCTCCGCAACAATCGATTCGAGAATCCTGTCAGGTTTCCCGCTTTTCAGTGGCACAGGAACCTCGGAAAACCCGTGCTGAACGAGGATGCGCTGGGCTTCCTCAGACTCCTCTTTTGCAACAAAGAGCGCAATGAATTTTCCGTCCTTGCTCATGAACAATTCAAACTTTTCAATTGATTCCCTTAGAACCCCTTCTGGATCAAGTTTCACATAACCAGTAAAAACATCCAGTGATTTGTAACCTCGATAAAGATCAAGTTCGAGGGGCAAACCAACGAAGGGTTCGATATTCTTTCTCTCTTGCTCCAATTCACTCAATCGAAGTTCGATCTTCTTCTTCGATTCTACAACATCAGAAATCTCCTGATGAAGCGATTCAATCATCTGGTCGAGCTCTCTCGTAAGCACATCTATCCTGATCGGCTCGATTCCCTTCATTTCCTCGATGCCGAGATCTTTCTGCATTGCCCTCAATCTCAGGAGTTTCTGAGACGCATCAGAAGCTGCTGGCAATGGTGAGCCAAGTGTGAACCCTTCTTCATCTGCCGGGAAGTCGATCAAATGCACGCATTCCAGCTCATACAGTAGGTCGACCGTCCTTTCCAAAAGGTCCTTCGAACCGACGACAAGAACTCTAACCATTTGTTCTGGTAGCAGCATCGATCGCCCTCTCAAAAGCGTTTTTCAGATAAAGTCTGATCTCTGGGATGCGCTCATTGGCCAGTTTCTTTATTTTTTCAGCCTCCTCCCGCCCCCGTTTGAGAATTTCTTCTTTTTGAGATGCGATGCGGTTCTTTTCTCTTGAAACAGCTAATTCGAACTCGGCCCTGAGCTTCTCCTCGCTTTCTCTCATTCTCTGTGCGGCTTCGCGCCGGGCGTTGGCGACGATCATTTTCTGTTTTTCCTGCGCCTCCCGGACGATTTGTTCTGCCTCTTCTTCCGCTTTCTTAATTTCGAGAAGCGTTTCAGCCCGTGTCACCAGACTCTCCCCGGATAGCTGCGAGTTGAACATTCTCGTCATATTTATAGCTTTAGTTATTTGATCGTCGAATATCCGAAAATCTTTTTATCTTAGCCAGAGATTCAGACTCTTGATCTCGAATATTTCGGCACTCGACGAGTATCATTCTTCAAATTTTCGAACACGGACATTACTTTCGCTAAGGATCTTCTTCGAGAGTTCATCGACATACTCGTCTTTATACACGACTTCCTCGATTCCGGCATTGACGAGGATTTTCGCGCAGAGGACGCATGGAAAATTTGTCGTGTAAATTGTAGCACCCTTGATACTCACACCGAAATACGCCGCCTGGATGACGGCATTTTGTTCGGCATGTACCCCACGACAGAGTTCGTGTCTCGTCCCCGACTCGATGTGATTCTGCGCTCTCACGCAACCGACCTCCTCGCAGTGCTTAAGTCCGCGAGGTGCGCCGTTGTAACCCGTCGTAAGTACTCTTTTTTCCTTGACGATCACGGCGCCAACCTTTCTGCGAAGGCAGGTCGACCGCGTGGCAACAAGCTCCGCCATTTTCATGAAGTAAGTATCATTATCAGGTCTCGTCATTGTCACAAGGCGTATTGTCGATTCCTATATCCAATTTTTTGCATCTCAACAGATGAGCTCGAATCCCTTTGCATCAGTTGCCTTGAGAAGCCCAATTCTTTATAATGACAAATACTAATCAGCAACTTGGTCAGTGACTCGATGGTCAATATGGCGATACGGAAACTGTTTATCAATATTGGAATCGCGGCAGCCACCATTCTAATTATTTTTTCTCTGCTTTTCGCTTACAGTTCAATATGGCCTCCACTTGTCGTTGTTGAATCGAGTAGTATGCAGCACAGCGACACGAGGAGCTTTCTCGGTGTCATTGATACGGGGGACATTGTAATCGTAAAAAAGGCACATGGCAATGATATCATAACATATGTCGAGGGGGTTGCGAGAGAACACATGACTTATGGAGATTATGGTGACGTGATTATTTACAATAAAGGTACTAATTCTCATTCCGCGCCAATTATTCATAGAGCAATCTGCAGAATCATTTACAATGCCACTGGCGGTGGTTTCGATATTCCGTCACTTGCATCGCTTCCCATGTGGAAATGGAAGGTTCTCCCAGAAGGCGAACATGTATGGTGGAATCTCAAGACGGTTGTCGAGATTTACGGCGTTGGATATCTGAATGTGACTGTTCACCTCGATCTGCGCAACATACTTCAGTATTTTGAATCACGAGGAATGACGCCCCATGGTGGTTTCATCACGATGGGTGACCATAATATCATCAGCAACAACGGCATTCTCTATGGATACTATGACCAAATCTCGATTTTCCGCGAACCCGTCAAAGATGATTGGGTTGTCGGAATTGCGCGCGGAGAGATACCATGGTTCGGATTGCTTAAGCTATGGGTTAGCGGGGGCGCACCTCCAGATATTCCTGAGAACAGTAAGACCAATCTGTTTCTCACAATCGCTGTCATTATCGTCGTACCCATTGGAATCGATGCTCTCAATTTTGTACTCAGGAGAAGAGGGATAGAGATCTTTAGCTGGACTAAGAAATTCAGTATTAGACCACTTTTCAAAAAAGCTGAGCCTGAAAAGCCGTCAAATACACAAAAGATCGCCAACATCAACGATAAGACTGCAGTTACGGAAACTGATAAGAATAAGAGGGGAACGAAAGAACCCATGAAGATCGATGAAAATCAACATCAGCGAGTAAAAAAGAAAAAACAGGAAAAAAGCAGACCAAGAGGGAAATGATTTTCGGGCTTGCCCCTTTACTTGAGAAGCACTTTTGCAATCAGATCAATGTTGTCTGAGTCTTAGGCTTGAAATTCTTGAGGCTTTGAAGCATCTCGTCCTCCTCGAGTATTTTCTTTGCTTCATGTGGCGGAACACTCAGCTCGATTTCTTTCGTCCGACCGCCTCTGCCGAAAGATTTGACACGAGCGTGGATGATGCCGAGCATGTCAAGCTCTGAGATGAGATCGGTGATTCTTCTCTGCGTCAAGACACTTACGCCAACAACTCTGCTCAACTCCCTATAAATCTCATAGACTTCTCCTGTCGTAAGCCTCTCGCGACTTTTCTCCTCGTTAATAATAATGCTCATCAGCACGAGTTTTGACTGTGTTGGCAATGTTCTGATCGCTTC
>JANHAK010000108.1 GCA_024464195.1 Methanomassiliicoccales archaeon
ATCGAAAGAATCGATGAATTACTCGCACTTGTCAAACTCGAAGATGCCGCGGACAGACTCGTTAAAACCTACTCAGGAGGAATGAGAAAGCGCCTTGAGCTTGCTGAAGGACTCATTCACCAGCCATCCGTTCTCTTCCTTGATGAGCCGACACTAGGCCTAGATGTCCAAACGAGGGCGGCAATATGGGATCACATTCGTGATCTGAAAAGGAAACACAATATGACGATTTTTATGACGACACACTACCTCGAAGAGGCTGATTCTCTCTGCGATCGTATCGCAATCATCGATCATGGACGAATCATGGCACTGGATTCTCCTGAAACGCTGAAACGCTCGATTGGAGGAGATGTTGTCCAGATCAAGGTTGAAAGCGGTTCCGATTTGACAAATCTGATCCAGAATGTCGCAGGTGTAGTGAGCGTAAAGAAAGAAGGAGACGAGTATAGAATTAAGGCTGTAAATGGTGAGAAAATCATACCCTCACTCCTCAAAGTGATTGTTGATCATGGAGTAACCGTTGAAAGCGTGCACCTCGAGCGACCAAATCTCGACCAGGTATTTCTTGAATACACTGGAAGGTCGCTAAGGGATGCCGAACAAGCTGGGTCGATGGATAAATTTCAGCGAAGAGCCGCAGCTCTTCAGGCAAGGAGGCGAAGGTAAATGAAAGGTGCAAATGTAGTCAGGCAGACCTGGACGCTGATGATCCGCGAGTTAAAACACTGGTATCGTGTCAAAATTCAGATTTTCATGGCCCTTATACAACCTATCGTTTGGTTGGGACTTTTTGGGCAGGCATTCCAGCTCAACAAGTTGATTCCAACAGGCGATCAACTACCAGGATCATTACCGCAGTTTAATTTTTCATTAATGTTTGCTGGCGCACCAGACTATTTCTCTTACATGGCTGCGGGAATGCTCGCCGTGATCGTTTTGTTCACTTGCATGTTCGGTGGGATGTCGATCGTCTGGGATAGAAGGTTTGGATTCCTCAATAAGCTGCGCGCATCCCCGATCCCACGAGGGGTAATTCCAGTTTCAAGAATTGGAGCTACGGTCATTCGTGCTATGATTCAGATGCTGATTGTCTTTGTCATCGCACTCCTCTTCGCGTACGTGCCAGGACTCACTGGTCTAACTCTCAATCCTGCCTTCAATGCGCTCGATTTTGTTGGGTTGTTTCTCGCCATGTTGCTTCTTGCAATTGCATTTGCATCGCTATTCACAACAATTGCGCTGGCCATTGAAAACCAGGAAACTCTCTTCGGCGTAATTAACCTATTAAACCTACCGATCATGTTCGCATCTGCGGCCCTATTCCCAACAACACTCATGCCAGATTGGTTGAAAACTGTAGCCAACTACAACCCGCTGACGCTTGCCGTTGATGCAGCAAGAATATTCATATTCCACAATCCGAACCCGATCTATAACCTCTGGATTGACCTTGGAGGACTTGCGCTGTTTGCATTCGCACTACTAGCCCTCAGCGTAGTGCTCTCGAAAAAGCTCATGGGAGCAAAGTAAGTGCTAAATTTTTCTTCCCTTTTTTATTGAATTTTAACTTATTTGGATTCGCTGTTAATCCATTGATCTATTTAGCTGCATATATCATCGGAGATCAATCAGTTTTGAACCATCTTCTTGACCTCGATTTTTTTCCAAACTTCAATTTCAATACGCCATTAGAGATTGTATGATAACTTTTATCAGGGGAGATCATATTGGGGGCACTCGGGCTTAGGAATGAAACTTTGGGACTTTGCAAGACTCAAGGGGTCAAGAATCAAAATCAGTGAAAAAATTGGAAAACCACTCGGACTTGTTGATGGGAGCCAGGTCTTTAGCTCAATGTTTCGCTACGATTACAACGGCAGAACGAGCTACGAAATCGTCCTTTCAACATTCGGTCCAGAGAACTACAGGGAGATCTGTGATGCCACATTTTATATGTTGGACGTTCCTGGCGCATGTGCACAGATTGCAAAATTCCTTGGCGACAGGAATATCGACATTCTTAACTCCGTTTCACTCAGTGTGATTTCAAACGTCTGCATGATGTGGAAGATGCTTGTCGATTTGAGTTATTACGGCAATTATGAGACACTTCGAGAAGAGTTTGCAAGATTGAAACAAGAGCGGTCATCTCTTGTGGACAAAGTGGAAGCGATGGAAATTAGACCTTCACACATCAGCGATCGTTACACAAAGGGGGTTGTCCCCCCAGGGAGTTCAATAAGAACGAAAACGACAAGAAAGATTCACAGGACGCCATCGATCATTAGGAACGGGGAGTTCGAGATTCCGCCCGAATACCTCGAGACGATCGAGGGAATTGCCGACGGGCAGATCGTCATGATGGTCGGCGATACGGATGCTTGGATTCTGTCATTAACTTTTCTCGACCCGCGTACTGAACTCGTGGAAATCGATTTTGTGATACCAGACAAACCGGGCGCAATTTACGAGATCACAAGAATTCTAGCAAATTTCAACATTAACCTCGTTTCAGTGTACACAAAGGTCCTCGTTTATTACGATACGATGACGCTTGAGCTTGTTGGTGATATCACAAACTCGAATATTCAACTTGAGGATCTGAAAAAAATAATCAAGGAAAAAGTTTCGAAACTCAAAGGCAAATATGAACTCATAAGGGTTGAAAAAATCGAAATCCCATAAGTGGAGAATCAGTCCCCAAAGCTAATTTTAATGCAATCTTCATTAAATCATTGCGAAAGAGCGCATTTTTTGGCAATGAAAATTGAAGAATCATATCACAATCACCGAAAAAAAAGTAATCACTTTGTGGCATTTGAAATGCCATTGTGACAATGATCGAATAATAACTTCGTTAATCATCGAATTCATTAACGATGGTATAAAACTAAATATACGATGATATAAAACTAAATATGCGTAAGTAATTTCGCCTCTAAAATGGTAGCTATAGAATCAATTTCAACACAAACCAGTGACAATGGTTAGTAAGAAATCAAATGAAGAAAAGGTCGCGGGTGCCCCTCTGACGACCGAAAAAATGGAAAGAAATCAATGTGTTCGCACGCGCTTGCATCAAACAAATTCATTTCGACAGACGTCGAGAAATCCGGAAAGTCGAAAGATTGTCGGTCAAAAAAAAAGGACAACGAGCTCAAAAGTGAATGGGATGATGATGGCAAGAAACGAGGATGAATATCCACATTTGAGTCGCCAAAACCAGTTATGTGGAGTAAAGATAGATAAAATCATCCGCCTGTCATCATCTTTACAAGAATTCTTGAGGAAATTGATTGTTCGATGGGGAAAAGGAAAATCAAAAGCTCATGACCATTTTGCCGATCCATTATTCATGTCAATGAGCCAAATTTCCTATTTCTCTGGCAAAATTGAATGGAACTATGTCAATGAATTGAGTGTAATCCGTATAATGGATAAAGGGAGGACAGGAGGATATAAGAATGGAAGCTAAGGAAAAGATTTGTGCAACTAAGACTTGCGACGCTGGCGCACAACCGATAGTAATCGTCGCCTCAGAAAAAAAAATTGAAACTATCTGGGATCGTTATGAAACCCAGCTGCCGCAATGTGGATTTGGTGAACTTGGTATCTGTTGCAGGAATTGTTTGCAAGGCCCCTGCAGAATAGATCCGTTTGGTGCAGAACCTAAAAAAGGAATCTGCGGCGCGAGAGATTATACAATCGTTGCGAGAAACATCATCAGGAACATCGCGGGCGGTGCCGCCGCGCACTCGGGTCATGGTAGGCATATTGCTGAAACGATGCTGAAGGCGCTCGAAGGAAAAGCCCCGGCCTATAAAATCAAAGATGTGCAAAAACTCAAGCGAGTTGCCAAGCGTATAGGCATCGACACCGAAAAAATCGACACCAACGAACTTGCAAAAGAGGTTCTAATGCAAGCGCTTGAGGATTACTCACGATACGAACGCAAGCCATTGACATTTACAACCACAACGATCACAAAGGCGCGCACTAAGCTATTTGAAGAAAAGGGTGTGATGCCCGACAATATTGACCATGCGATTTCCGATGTCATGCACCGCACAACACTTGGTTGCGATGCTGATCCTGTCCCCATTCTTTTTGGCGGCATCAAATGCGCAATTGCCGACTACAATGGCATGCAGATTTCAACAGATCTATCCGATATTCTTTTTGGCACACCTCGACTCGTCAGAACCTATGCAAATCTTGGCGCGCTGAAACCAGATGCTGTTAATATCGCCGTTCATGGCCACAATCCGGTCCTTAGTGACATTATCGTTGATGTCGCGAGGGAAATGGAAAACGAAGCAAAGGCTGCTGGTGCATCGGGAATCAATATCGTCGGAATTTGCTGCACTGGGAACGAAACGCTGATGAGGAAAGGCGTTTCAATGGTTTCAAATTTCGCTTCGCAGGAGCTCGTGCTTGCAACGGGCGTTGTGGACCTGATGGTCGTAGACTACCAATGCGTCATGCCATCAGTCGCAGAAATCTGTTCGTGCCTTCACACCGAGATGATTACGACAATGCCAAACGTCCACATTCCATATGCCACACATGTTCAATTCAGAGAGGAGGATGCCGAAAAAAGCGCAAGATCAATCATCCAGATGGCGATTGAGGCGTTCAAAAAGAGGGATAAGAGTAAGGCGAATGTCCCAGATGTCAAGTATGAAGTCATCGCAGGATTCAGTCTTGAACAAATCGAAGAACTCTGTTCAAAACTCAACCCAGACGATCCAATCATGTACGTTGTTGATAATATTAAAAATGGAACGATCAGAGGAATCGCTCTGATGGCTGGATGTAACAACCAGAAAGCTGTACAGGATTTCAATCATATCACCATTGCAAAAACACTCATCAAGAACGATATTCTCGTGCTTGCGACGGGATGTGCCGCTGGCGCATTTGCGAAACAGGGTTTACTTTCCCCAGAGGCCACGGAGAAATACGCTGGAGAAGGGCTCAAGAAATTCCTGAGGGAGCTCGGGGAAAAGAACGGAGTTAATCTGCCCCCAGTATGGCACATGGGTTCATGCGTTGACAACAC
>JANHAK010000109.1 GCA_024464195.1 Methanomassiliicoccales archaeon
CCAAATTTGACAAGTTTGAGGTTGATCATCGATGCACAATCGTCTTTGATGATCCGATTCACATCATCCAGCGTTTTGGCAGATTCATCAGCCATGATCGGGATCGATGAAATCGAAGAAAGCTTTCTCATCGACTCGAGATCGCTTGCTAAAACTGGCTGTTCGACGAATTCGATATTTAGGGAAGCAAGCTCTTCGACGAATCGTTTCGCTTCTTCAAAGGTATACCCTTGATTGCAATCAACCCTCAGCCTGATTTTCGAGCCTACGACATCCCTAATTCCCCTAACCCGACGAATATCTCCATTGACATCCAACCCCGTTTTTATCTTAAGAACACGAAAGCCCGACTTGACAGCGACTGTCGCTTTCTGAATAGATGTCTCGAGATCCTCTATGCCAATCGTCAACGAAGTTTCGATGCAATCGCGCGTTCGGCCAAGCATCTCACAGACCTCAAGCCCTTCTGATTTTCCAATGAGGTCGTAAATTGCGAGATCGATACCACATTCAACCGCGGGATTCCCTGGGATTTTTTCGCGTAGGATTCCATGAATTTCATCGATATTCTTGGCATCGCGACCGATGAGCATGCCTCGAATTTTCAAAATCGAATGTACAATTGATTCCGCTGATTCCCCCGTGACAGAATTTGGCACGGCAACGCCTATGCCATCAATGTCATCAGCACGAATTCTGATGAGAAAGTTAATTGCGTCTTTTGAAACGCCCGTCGCGATTCGAAAGGGTTCCTTCCTTTCGAGAACAATTTTTTTGAAATCAATAGACTCAATTTTCATGACTTAACACCGAACAGCATCGATTATCATTCAATGACCTTCACGACGTTGTCATTAATTTTCGCGCCAATGGCCCTCGCAACCGGCCTACATTTCGCTCGGAGGATATACGCAACCGGCTTGAATGCGTGATCTGAAAGTGCTTCGAAGTTTGCCATCCCCTTCGAAACGATGAGGTCTGCATCTTCGAATTTTTTCCTAAGATCGACAGACATTCTGGAAACGTCGATGCCAATGGCAAACATGCCCGTTGTGTCCAGATCGTCAACGAGGGAGGCGACTGAAGTCTCAATCGCATCTTCTTGCGTCGCATCGGTAAGGATCGGTTCCCCCTTAACAACACCTGTCACCTTCACTCCAAAAGACTTAATTTGCTCGATCAGTAACTTATCGATAACGATTTCTCCGCAATTGTCGAAAAGATAAACTACGTTGTCGGCGTCCTCAAGAATCCTTTTCATTCTGGGGGTGTCATCGAGATCTAGTCCTTGTGCAATGATCGATTCAAATGCATTCGAAAACAACTCAGGTCCTTCTACCGACGCACGAATGCCAAAATCAAGGACATTGCCGGCAATTGAACACAAACAGGCGGCTTTCAATCGATCGCTAGCAGAATACACATAAGATCGCGCTCTCTCGAAAATTGAAATTGCCGCCAAATTACTTTTTTTCTTGAGATCTATATATGGATCAGGGCAAAGAAGTTCGTATGCTCGCCTATGCACATGAGTCGCCACCTCCGCTGAATTCACACCGATCTTGAATTTCTCGCAGAGAATCTTCAAGCACTCCACCATCACCTCTTCTTTTCGTTCAGGAGCACAAAGGCGAGTTTCGTATAGCACGCGACCGAGCAGGCAGGGCACACATTCCGCATCCATTTGCATGTTGGGGACTCATGTTTTACCCCTGCATTAATCCTTTGCGTCTAGAATCGAAATTTCTTGTTGATTGAGAAGAGCCAGAAGTTAGGAAGGTTTAAGACTCGCTGAAACATTGTGCAGTCAAAGGACGTGGGGGTAATATGCCAGAGTCTGTAACCCTGAGGGTGGCCCGTGCACAGCATCAATCGGAAGTCGGACTCGGAAGGGCAAGAATCGACGCGAAGACAAGAAAAGACCTGGGCGTTGAGGTCGGAGACGTGGTCGAGATTGTCGGAAAGAAGAAGACTGTCGCGAAAGTGTTCAGGGCGTCTCAGGAAGATGAAGGAAAGGGCATCATTCGCATCGATGGCATGATCAGATCGAACGCTGGCGTCTCGATTGGGGAGAAGGTCACGGTCTCGAGAGCGGATCCGCAACCAGCGTCAAAGGTCGTTGTCGCACCGAAAATCCCTCAAGGGAAAAAGGTCAGATTCGGCCAGGGTGTTGAAGAGCTTTTCAGAAAGGGATTAATTAACAGACCACTCATCAAGGGCGACGAGATCATCATCCCGAACATCGCACTGATGGGTGGATTCCTGCCGTTCATCGTCGTCAATACGCAACCGGCAGGTGTGGTTATCGTAGGGGAGCACACTGAACTTTCAGTAAAAACAGAGCCTGTTGAAACGACAGAAGTCGTAACACCATCTGTCACATACGATGACATTGGTGGCCTCGAGTATGAATTACAAAGAGTCCGCGAAATGATTGAATTGCCCCTGAAGCATCCCGAACTTTTTGACCGCCTTGGCATCGATCCCCCAAAAGGCGTCTTGCTTTTCGGTCCGCCAGGGACGGGAAAGACGCTGATCGCTAAAGCGGTCGCGAACGAAGCTGGCGCAAACTTTTACGCAATCCAGGGTCCCGAAATCATGAGCAAGTACTACGGCCAGAGTGAGCAGAAACTACGCGAAAAATTCGAGGAGGCGGAAAAAAATGCGCCGTCAATCATTTTCATCGATGAGATCGACTCGATTGCGCCGAAACGTGAGGAAGTTCAGGGCGAAGTGGAGAGGAGAGTTGTTGCTCAGCTGCTGACACTCATGGACGGACTTGGAGGGCGTGGGCAGGTCATCGTCATTGGTGCGACGAACCGTGAGGATGCGCTCGATCCCGCGTTGAGAAGACCTGGGCGATTCGATCGAGAGATCGAGATTGGCGTTCCAACTAAAGAAGGTAGAAAAGAGATACTGCAAATCCACACACGCGGGATGCCGCTTGCGGAGGATGTCGACCTTGATAAATACGCGAGTGTGACGCATGGTTTCGTGGGAGCGGATCTCGCAGCTCTTGCAAGGGAGGCGGCTATGAAATGCCTCGCGCGATATGTACCCGAACTCGATCTCGACAAGCCCGTTCCGCCAGAATTGCTTGAAAAGATGAAGGTGACCGCAAGAGACTTCGACGACGCGCTCAAAGAAGTTGAGCCTAGCGCAATGAGAGAAGTGCTCATCGAAATCCCAAAGGTTAAATGGGACGACATTGGCGGACTCGAAGATGTGAAACAGAAATTAAAAGAGATGGTCGAGATGCCCCTCGAGAACCCTGAGTCTTTCCGTAGAATGGGCATTAGGCCACCAAAAGGAATTCTCCTTTATGGCCCGCCCGGTACTGGGAAAACTTTAATCGCCAAAGCTGTCGCGACCGAGTCGAAGGCGAACTTTATCTCGATTAAAGGGCCAGAGATCATGAGTAAGTGGGTCGGAGAGAGCGAAAAGGCAGTTCGGCAAATTTTCAAACGTGCGAAGCAGGTTGCTCCCTCAATCGTTTTCCTTGATGAGATCGATGCAATCGCGCCAAAGCGGGGCCTTAGCGGTGACACGAAGGTTGTCGAGCGGGTTGTCAACCAGCTGCTAACAAGTATGGACGGACTTGAGAGTCTCGATCGGGTCACTGTCATCGCCGCAACTAACCGGCCGGACATCGTCGATCCTGCAATTCTCAGACCAGGACGGTTCGACCGCCTTGTTCTGATACCAGTGCCTGATCTAGAAGCGAGAATTGCGATTTTAAGAATTCATACGCGATCGATGCCGTTAAAAGACGTTGATATCGCGTCGATTGCCGCGCGAACAGAGGGATACGTGGGAGCGGACCTAGAGAATCTTTGCAGGGAGGCTGCGATGAATGCGTTAAGAGAAAATAGGGATGCGTGCCAGGTCGAAATGCGTCATTTCGAAGCGGCGCTCAAGATTGTTCGACCGTCAACAGATAGGGATATCATGAAACAGTACGAGAGCATTGGCCATACGCTTCAAAAGGCAAAGACAGGCTGGGAAGAACTCGGCGCTTATAGGTGAACACTGGTTCCCAACATTTAAAGATCACAAGAGCATCTTTTCCATTCTTAATCCGTTGACACCCTTACGGTAATAATCCTCGAGCGTTCTGACTGCCTCAAATCCAAATGATCGATATAAGGCAATTGCATCAGAATTCGATTCACTGACTTCTAGCGTCATCTTCGTGCACTTTCGTTCCTTGGCTAGTTTTTCCGCGGCACGCATCAACGCCGCTCCTATGCCCTTTTTACGATATGCGGGGTGAACGCAGATCGAATAAACACGAGCTGCCGATGTATCATTTCTAAAGAGAAGGAGAATATAACCACGGATTCCGCCATCCTCATAAACCAGCGTTGCTGATTTTGCCTTCTTAACGAGGTAAGCGATTCGCCGGTGCGAAAAGGCATCGTCAACGAATGACTCGTCCTCGAGTCGCTGAATCTCGGGAATATCCTGATAGGACGCTGTTCTGATCAACTCCTACTCACCAGCTAGGTATCGTATGATTTTATCGTAGACCTCTGGGTTCTTTGCGTCTTCGCCACCCGCATCGATGTTAGGATTGTCGTTGACCTCGATGACCAGGTATTCGCCATCGACTTCCTTGATATCAACCCCATAAAGACCTTTGCCGATCGCAGCGGATGCCCTAATACCCGTTTCGATCAGCTCCGAATCAACTTCGTTAAGGTCCATCGCCTGAATTTTCGCCCACGTCACATGACCGTTCTCCCTATGCTGGATTTTCCAGCTACTTGGTGGCATGATGTACTTGCAGACGAAAAGCACTTCTCCGTTCAGCGTTGTAACACGCCAATCGAAGTTAGAAGGGACAAAGCGCTGCGCCACAATCGCGCTCGTTCTTCTGAAATATCTTCTTGCAGTCTCGCAGAACTCATGCAGATTTTCAACTTTCTCGACATAAGTCGAGAAACTGCTAAACGGTGCTTTCAACACTACTGGATATCCGAGTTCTTCGAAAATCCTTTGAGCGGTGTCGACATTC